>NZ_JBLWEP010000016.1:0-24321 GCF_048287355.1 Candidatus Electronema sp. TJ | reverse complement strand
AGCAAGCGACTTATCCTGATAGAGTTTCGTCCTTCCCTTGAACTGCTTGGAATCTGACATCCGCGAACTCTGCCAAGCGCGCAAGCTGCGCGGCTGGCTGCAAGCTGATTCCGGCAAGTTTTCGGTCTGCCTGCTGCTGATCGCGGCGTGCGGCGGGCTGTACGGCATCTCCTTGGGCATTTGGCGCGCGCCATTGCAGGCCCTGTTTGTGGCAGTCAAGTTTCCTTTGCTGCTTCTGCTCACCGCATTCGGCACGGCACTGATCAACGGAATGCTGGCGCAGCTCTTGCACGCGCCAATGCATTTCCGGCAAAGCCTGCTGGCTGTGCTGATGAGTTTTGCCCTGTTGGCTGTTCTGCTGGCCTCGTTCACACCCTTGATTGGCTTCCTGCTCTGGCATCTGCCGCCTATGTCCAGCAGCGGTCAGGAAGATGCGCATCGAATCTTCCTGCTTGCCAATGTCAGCGTCATCGCTTTTTCCGGCACGCTGGCCAATCTCCAGCTCTATCATCTGCTCAAACAAATCTGCGGAGTTTCCGCCGGGCGGATTCTTTTAGTCTGGCTGGGCATGAATCTCTTTCTCGGCGCACAGCTGTCGTGGAACCTCCGCCCGTTCTTTGGCACACCCAATCTGCCGGTCACATTCTTGCGCGAAGATCCTTTCAATGGAAGTTTCTATGAAACAGTGTTTAAGTTTACTCAACGGAGCGTGCGTAATGAGCGATGACAACATGACAACGGAAGAGAAGCAGGCCGCGCATCCTGCATCAGAGCAGAAGGAAACGCCAGCCAAGCCTGCTCCAGATTTGCCTGCGCAGGCGACCATCATGCAGCTTGTGGATGCCCTGCTGAAAACTCCGCAGACCTTGTACAATCATGTGCGGCGCAATGACCTGTCCGCGCATCTTGTCCGGCTGCTGCTGATTTTTTCGTTCTGCCTGCTGGGCTACGGCCTGATCGTTGGCAGTTTCTCCGGGCAGACGCAGTGGTTTGCCGCGCCAGTGAAGATATTTCTTGGCACCTGCTTCAGTGCTCTGCTTTGTTTTCCCAGTCTCTACATTCTTGCGGCCTTGAGCGGCGCGGATTTGCGGCCTGGGCAATTGTTCGGACTGCTGAGCAGCGCACTGGCCTTGTTTGGCATCCTGCTGTCAGGATTTGCGCCGGTTGCCTTCATCTTCACGTTCTCGATCAAGACTCTGTCGTTCATGGGCTTCATTCATTTGCTGGTTTGGAGCATCAGCCTGTATTTCGGCCTGCGTTATATAGCTGCGGGCTTGGCTGCGCTGGGTTCAAGCAACACCGCCATGATGAAGATCTGGGCGGCGATATTTCTGCTCACCCTGCTACAGATGTCCACAACCATGCGGCCCATCATAGGAACATCAGACCGGTTTTTGACCGCAGAGAAGAAGTTCTTCCTGAACCATTGGGCTGACTCGCTCGGCAACTAAGCAAGGGGAAACACAACATGAAACCTCTAACCCGCAATCTTCTCCTGTCAGCCGCAGGACTTCTCGCCGCTGTCCTGCTGTTCCTGTCTCCCGGCCTGAAGCTGCCGGTGCTCGACAGCCAAGCTGATGCCTATTTCCGCACCGCAATCACCAAGGGCGGGCTTTCTTACGCCACCTGCCGGCTGATCAACGCCTCGGTCTCAATCATCAAGGAATCCAGCCTGCATTTGCAGCCAGCTGGGGTCGGCGTGTCTTTGGCAGCCGGGCAGGCCCTTGATCCGATTGACGACCTGACGGAGCGGGTTTCCGATGTCTTGGTGACAGCGGTCATCTCGCTGGGCGTGCAGAAGCTGACCTATGAAATTGGCATTTCCCTTGTCCCTCCTGCGCTGGCTGTCCTGCTGCTGCTGCTCTCGCTGCTGCTCTGGCTCAGCGGCGAGCGGGTGCGCTTTGCGCAGAAAACGCTGCTGCGCTTCTCATTGCTGCTCTTCGCCGCCCGCTTCTGCCTGCCAGTCTCCTCCTTGGTGAATGAGTTTGTCAATCAGCATTTCTTCAACGAACGGATTGAGCAGGTCAGCAGAAATTTGAACGCCAGCTCGACAGGTCTTGACAAGCTGAAGGATTTCAATCTGCCAGACAACGGCATCTTGGGCACAGCCGCCTTTCTCAAGCAGAAATCAGCAGAACTCCGCGAGGCATTGACCGAGGTCAGCAAAAACATCGGCAGCCTGACTGAGAACCTTCTCCAGCTCGCCTTTCTCTATCTCGGCATTTTCCTGATTCAAGTCATCATCCTGCCGCTGGCGGCCTTCTTTGTCCTGGCCAAGACCGCCAATACCTTGTTCGGTGCCAATATTCCGCTGACAGCGGGTTCTTCTTCATGTGAGGATTGACCGCCGAACGGCAGCCAGCGTTTCCTCGCGCTCAAACAGACTCAACGCCCCGCCGGGATGCGGCACACCCGCCGCAGCACGGCGGGTGTAGGCCCATGCCTCCAGTCCGCTGCCGTCATCAAGCCTGACATTGACCTTCTCACGCTGATAGAGTGTCGGGGTCTCCTCCCACAAATCCGCTGCCCGCAACGCTTCAGCGTCCAGCTCCAGCAGACTGCCGGAGACTGTTCCCGCCGGATCAGGTTTGATGAACAGCCAGCCTTCCGGCCCGACATGCAGCGTCCAGCCCGGCAGCGCAGCCTTGCGCATCCGGCATTGCGCACCAAAAAGAATCTGCTGCAGCTCGGCATCCTGCAAGGTGCCATAGGAGAAGAGCAGCTCAGTTGCTTTGATATTCATCTGCACGATGATTGAAGCGCACCCAGCAGGTCTTGCACAGTGCCGACACGCCCCGGAGCGGCTCGGTCATCCGCGGCGGCGCATCAACATGAAAAGGGAAATCCTGCGCCGCGCTGCCAAAGCTGTTCTTGCCTTGGAACGAGTTGGTGAGCGTGATTACCTTCCGCCTTTCGGCCAGCCGCCGCCGGGCAAGGTATTTCCCTGAGAACCCAAAGGCTCCGGTGACAGCGTGAATCTCCTGCATGATGCCCTCCTGTGTTGTCGTTTGCTCAGCCGCATTGGGTCACGGTTGAGCTGCATCTTGTTGCTGCCAAGCAAAAACTCGTTGCGGCCAAACAGAAACCTGCTGCTGTCGAGCCGCGCAAGGTTTCTGTTTGGCAGCAAAGACCGTGTGTTTGGCCGCGCACAGCAATTGCTTGACAGCAGAAGGCTGTTGCTCGGCCCGCAAAAGCTCTTGCTTGACAGAAACCTCTTTTTGCTCGGTAGCAGCCTTGTTCTGCCCAGTCAAACTCTTTTGCTGCCGACCCAGCAGCAGACGCTGGCCGCCTGCCGCCTTTTCTCAGCAGGCGGCGGAACTGCCTTGTTAATCTGCGGCAGCCATGTTATATCATGAAAGAAAGATTGAAACCATCCTTCAAAGCCTGTTGCAACGCCATGCCTGTTTTTTTTTCCGCCCGACGGACGCATGTCCCGCTGGCTGCCCTGCTGCTCTGGCTGACTGTCAGCAGCTGCGCGACCACAACTCCGCCAGAGCCGCCGCCTGCCCAGCCCAGCAGCGCAGAGCCTGCCGCTGCTTCCGCCGTCTCTGCCGTCGAGCCAGTTCCGGCCTCTGCGCAGCCTGCGGCGGAAGCCCTGAACATGCCCAAGGACGGCAGCGATTACGGGTGCAGCTCCTTTTATTTTCTCTGGGGCCGTCACGCCGAGCTGGCGGGAAAATACGAGGCAGCTCTCGAAGCCTATGAAAAGGCATTGATCTGCGATCCGAAGGCGGATTTTGTCATCAGCAAGATGCCGGACATCCTGCTGCGCCTGAACCGCAGCGAGGAGGCGGCGGCGCGGCTGACTGAGCATCTGGAGCGCAAGCCTGACGATGCGGCAGCCAGAATGCAGCTGGCAAAAATTTTTGTCAACAGCGGCAAACTGGAGGAAGCGGCGGAGCAGTACCGGAAGGTGAACGCCCTCAATCCGAAGGACAGTGCCGCGTTGCTGCTGCTCAGCGAGCTGCATCTGGCCCAGAACCGGCACGATCTGGCCAAAACCGCACTCAGCGAGGTGCTGGCGGCGGACAGCAATTCTCACTCCGCCCATATACTCCTTGCCCGCCTGCTGGCCGAGGAGAAAAACTACGCGCAGGCGGCGGAGCATTACCGCAAGGCCCTTGCCCTCAATCCGTCCGACGATTTGCGGCTGGAGCTGGCCGATGTGCTGATGCAGCAGCGGCAGCCTGGCGAGGCGGTCAAAATCTATCAGGAGCTGCTGGAGAAAGACGAGCTGAACGAGGAGGCGCGGATATCGCTCATTCATGCCTATCTGCTCCTGAACAAGGAAAAGAAGGCGATGGCCGAGCTGGACCGGCTCAAAGAGCTGGTCGGCAGCGCGGAGCGGGCCGAGCTGACGGTGGCCAAGCTCTATATCCGCTGGGAAGAGCACAGCAAGGCGACGGCCCTGCTGAAGAAGCTGCTGGCAAAGGAAAGCGTCTCCGAAGCCCGCCACCTGCTTGGCGCACTCTTCTTTCAGAGTAAAAAATATAAAGAGGCACTCAAAACGCTGAAAAAGATCGGGCCGGAGGATGAGGAGTATGAAGATGCGCTGATTCTTCGGGTGCGGGCGCTGCGCGAGCTGAAGCGGCAGGACGAGGCCATGCAATTGCTGGAAACTGTGCTGGCCGACAGTCAGCAGCAGTTCAGCCCCGATCTCTGGGCTTTGCTTGCCAGCCTTCAGCAGGCGGCCGAGCTGGATGAAGCCTGCCGCAAGACCTTTGCCCGCGCTCTGAAGGCCCATCCTGACGACGAGCTGCTGCTCTACGATCATGGGCTTTTCTTAGACGGGGCCGGACAGAAAAAGCAGGCACTGGCAGTGATGCGGAAGCTGCTCAAGATCAATCCAGATCATGCTGGCGCATTGAATTATGTCGGCTACACTTGGGCGGACAGCAAGGTCAATCTCAGCAAGGCCTTTCTCTATCTCACCAAAGCCAAAGAGCTGCTGCCGGACAACGCCCATATTCAAGACAGCCTTGGCTGGCTCTACCGGCAAATGGGCAACTTGGAGGAAGCGCGGAACATGCTGGAGAAGGCTGCCGCAATGCCCCAAGCAGACCCGCTGGTGCTGGATCATCTCGCTGAGACATATTTAGCAGCCGGACGCAAAGAGGATGCGCTTGCGGCGTGGCGGAAAGCACTGAAGCTGCACAGCGGCGGCAAGAAGGCAGGGGAGGGGAAGAAGGCGCAGCTGCGGCGCGTGCGCGAGCAAAAGCGCATTCAGGAGAAAATTGACCGGCTGGAAAAAACAAAGGAGAAGAAGAAATGAAAGCTGTTCGTTCCGAGTTCGCCTGCATCTGTCTTGCCGCACTGTTGCTGGGCGGCTGCGCGGCGCGTCTGCCGCAGCAGACCAGCCAGCTCTCTGGCGCGGAGCTGAAGCAGGCTGAGGAGCGGCTGAGCCGTTTTCTCAGCCGCTCCTGCGTTGAGGCGGTGGACAGCGACGTGCGTCTGACGTGGCGGGCCTACGCCCAGCAGGAAACCTATCCTGCCTCTGTGCAGGCGGCGGCTCCGGCCCTGCTCCGGCTCTCCTTGAACGACCCGCTGGGCAGGCCGCTGTTCCTGCTGGCGGCGGATGAGAAACGCTTCACCTTGGCGGATAACCAGAAGTCGCAGGGCTACACCGGCAGCACTGAGCTGCGCTTTGTCCGCCGTTTTCTGCCCACTTTCATTCCGGTCAACGACCTCTTCTTCTGGCTGAGTGCCCGGGTGCGGCCAGAGCGGATGCAGGCCGCTGCTGTCCGTGTTGACCGAGACGGCGGCTTCTGGTGGCACGGCGGCTCGCCAGACGGCAAAACCGTCCATATTCTCGCCTTGGACGCGAAAAACCGCCTCAGCCGCCACCTGATCGCGGACAAGCAGACGGATGAAATTCTCTTCGAGGCCCGCTACAGCGACTACCTGGCAACAACCAGCGACTGCGCTTGGCCGGGCAGGATTGAGCTGTCCGGCAAGAGCTTGGAGGCGGACTACGCCATTGAGTTCAGTGAAATCTTCAGCTTCGCCCCGATTGACCGGCAGCGTTTTCAGATCACGCTGCCTCCGCATTTCACGGTCAAGGAAATGAGCGACAAGGATTAGTTCAGCCGTTTGGCCGGGCTGGCGGCCAAGGGGTTGATGATCAGGACAAAGAGATTGTCGTTCTTGAAGAAGACCTGCTGGAGATCGTAGCTGTTGTCCGGGGCCAAGTCCAGCACCACCCGTATCTTCCGCCCAGCCTCGTCCCGTTCGATGCGGATGCCGCGCACATGTTTGCCGTCTGCCGGAACGCTCTCCGACAGACGCTCTCCTGCGGCGGTGTCTTGGAAATCACAGACGACCCTCGGTTTTTTCTCTTCCAGTCCGAAGACCACTGGCGGATGGAATTTGTTCAGACGGAACATGACCATCTCGCCCCGATTGGAATTCTTTTCAAAAAGCACAGAGGACAGCACTGTGCTGCCGCCGGAAGGCTTTGAGACGGGCGGCGGCGCGGCATTTTTCGGCGGCTCTTGCGCTGCGGCGGCAGGCTTTGCTTCTGTGCTCGGCCGCTGCGTTTGCGCCTGCTCCCCCGTCGGCGACCAAATCATCGATGAGGGCGAAGGCGGGCGACTGACTGCTGCTGTCGCCTTGGCCGGTTCTGGTCGAACACGGGCATCATGCACCACCACTGTCAGGCTGCTGCCGTTCGCGCCCGGCTCTTTAAAGCTTTTGGTCTGCCTGCCTGGCGCGAGATCCAGCACCACCCTCGTCTTGTTTTCATGAATGCCCACCCGGATGCCTTGCACCAGCGAGCCGTTCGTTTTGAGGCTGTTTCTGACCCGCTTGGAAACACTAGTGCCGCTGAAGTCGAAGACCATGCGCGGGCTGCCGTCCTTCATCGGAAAAGAATGCGGCTCGACCGGCTGGCTGAGACGGAAAACAACCCGGTCCTCATTCTCGGACACCGCCTCAAAGCGGATGTCCTCCAGCTGCGCTGCCAGCGCAGGCTTGCCGCTGAGGAGCAGCGCAGTCAGCAGCGCAAAGGCTGCCGCAAAATTGGTTCTCGACATTGTGGCTCGTATATGCTACCGCTGAAGAGAAAAGATGCTTTCTGACACAAGGGACCTGCTTTGAATATAACCGCCGCCGTCCCCATGTCAACTGATTTCGGCCTCAGGCTGGAAGTGTCCGGCCACGCAAAGGAGGAGCCGCATGAAATACAAACTCGCCCCGCTTGAGCTTCCCGCTCAGGATCCTTTTCAATTTGACGCGCTGAACAGGAAGCCCTCAGCCAAGTCGGTGTCGCTGCTGGTTGATGAGCTGGAAGGCCCCTTTGTGCTGGCCATTGACTCGCCGTGGGGCACTGGCAAGACCACCTTTGTCAAAATGCTGATGTCGGTGCTGCAGGAAAAGGGGTATCCCTGTCTGTACTTTGACGCATGGAAGACAGATTTCTCCGCAGATCCGATGGTCGCGTTTCTTGGCGAAATAGGCAGTTTTCTTCCCTGCGAGATCAAGCAGGGGGAGGACTTTCAGCAGGCAAGGCGCATAGCCACTGTGCTGGCCAAGAAAGCGGTTCCTGTCTCTGCCAAACTTGCCGCCACCTGCGCCCGCTGTCTGAACGCTTTTGAACGCGACTGCGCCGCCAATGCAGTGGATGAATATGAAAAGGAACGCGGCCTGATCGAGGAGTTCCATGCGGCCTTAGACAAGACAGTTGCCGCGCTGATCGCAGGCGGAAAACTGGACAAGCTCGTCATCTTCATTGATGAGATTGACCGCTGCCGGCCCGGCTATGCGGTCGACTTGCTGGAGTGCGTCAAGCATCTGTTTGACATCCGCAGCATGCTCTTCATAATGGCCTTTGACAAGCAGCAGCTGCAAACCAGCCTTGGCGCCGTCTATGGCCAGAGCATCAATTCCAACGAATACCTGCGCCGTTTCATTGATCTGGAGCATAAACTGCCCAAGCCCGACGCTGAGTCCTTCGCAGCCAGCCTGTTCAGCCGCTTTGAGTTTGACAAGCTGTTCGTGAGCAGGGCGGAGGAAGAGCTGTGCGAAGAAAAGGAGAATCTGGTGCAGTCCTTCACCGTGCTGTCAGAAATTTTTGACCTGAGCCTGCGGGCCAGAGAACAGTGCTTCACAGCCATCCGGGTGGCGATCATGACCACGCCGGAAAAGCATTACTTCTATCCCCAGCTGCTGATTTTTCCGCACCTGCTGACCATTCTGGCGGTGCTGCGGGTTGGTGCGCCTGAGGCGTACCGCCGCTATGCTTTGGAGGACGGCAGTGCTGACGAGCTTGTCGCGCAGCTGAGAAGCAGAGCAGGGGGAGGGAAAATGCTTGCCTCGCCTGCGGGCACGCTCATTGAAGCGTATCTGATCGCGGCCAAATTCTCGTGGCAAGACCAAACTGATCCGTTGCGGGAATACAAGCTGGCGGCTCAGGACAGAGAGTCGTCTGAAGAAACGCGGCAGCGGGCTGCCAGAATCATCAGCATTGTGCGGCAGCTGTCGTTTGTCCGGCGCAGCCCCTCCCTTTCCTACATAGTCAACAAGCTGGAGCTGGCCGCGCGGTTCAAACGCTGAGCAGGGCAGGGTGATGCCGCGTCTGCCGTTGCAATGATTGTGAAGCAGCGTCTTCAGGCTGCTGGCAAAATAATCCACCAGCAGGAGCGGGCGCAGCCTGCGCCGATAAAGGCCGGGCGCGGTGTGTTTGGTGGTGACGCTCAGGCTGAAGAGCTGACCAAGGCCGAATAGCCCTTGCCGAGGCGGAGAAGCAGGAAATCTATCGCGGAGTTGCAACAAGGTTGCTGAGGATATGACCTGCTCTTTGTGCTGCCGCTGCTCTTGGGCAAGGAGCAGGCATGAGCTTAGCCGATATGCTCACAAGATAACTGAGTAGAAAGTATCCACTGAGACTGTCCGATTGGAAAAAAATATCCGCCTCACCGCCGCAAAGGCTGTTTGGCAATTTTTGACGGTCACGGAAACAACTAGGTAACACTTCCTGATTTATATATTTTTCTGCAACAAGATTCATCTTGGCATATTTTTTGCATACAGTGCAGGTTATGTGGTGTTTCAGCGGTCAGGTGCCGCTGTTGCTCCATTTTGAAACACTATAAGGTCAAAAAAGAGTGCAACGGATGATTTCGGGACGATTTTTTGAACAGCACGCCAGCAATATGCCAATGCCTCAGATTGTATCAGACTTTCTTGACAGTGGCTGCTGTTCTCTGCCTTTTGTTACCGTCACTTTCGGTGTGTTGCTGATTATTGCTTTGACCTTGGTGGCTCTGTCTTCCAACTCTGACGAGCAAAAAAAGACTGAGCCTCCGTCTTCAGACTGTCAATCTCAGGCCGATGCTGCCGCCGCTGAAGTCAGGGCAGCATCGGTCACGGACAGCGGCGCGGACATATCCTGCTCCGCAGACCCAAGAGCCGCCCTTCATCACCCGCAGCAGACCTGATGCCGCCCCCTGCGGATCCTGCACCGCATCCCGGCCCAAATCCTCCTGCCACCAGTCCTGGCACCACTCCCAGATATTGCCGTGCATTTCGTGCAAGCCCCAAGCATTGGCAGGCAGGCTTTTCACCGCCACCGTGCGGCGACGGTAGAGCTTTTCTCCGATCTCCTCGCTGGGATTGTAATTCACCCGCTCAGGGCTGATTTCATTGCCGAAAGAGAACGGATCCTTGCTGCCCGCCCGGCAGGCGTATTCCCATTCCGCCTCGGTCGGCAGGCGGGCCTTCAGGCCGGGAACAACCGCGTTCAGCCGCCGGAGGAACTTCTGCGCCATGTCCCAGCTCACCCGCTCGACCGGATGCTGCGGCCCGCTGAAGCCGCTGGGATTGTCCTGCATCACCGCCTGCCACAGCTCCTGCGTCACCGCAGTTTCCGCCAGCCAGAAGCCCCTGCTCAGGCGTACCTCGTGAAGCGTCTCCTTGCCGGGCAGGAAATAGCCCTCGCTCTCCTCCTCCGGCGATCCCATGAGAAAGCAGCCCGGCTTGATCCAGCGGAAGAGCTGGCGGATGCCGCGCAGGCTGATGGTCAGCCAGAGGCCGCAGGCATCCTCGCCCCAGCTGGAGGCCCAAGGCGGCGGAAAAGAGGCAGGAGCTGTCGAGGAGCGGTGCATGGTCAGCTGCGGCTGAAAATCCGGCGGAAGAAGGAGGGGGGCGGCGGCTCCGGGAGTTCCGTCGGCGCAGGCGCGACTGCTGCCGCTGTAGGCAGCTCGTGATCACGGGCAATGCGGAAGCCGATGCGGTCATTGCGGAAATCCGGGGAGAAGCGGCCCCGCGCCGCCGAGCGCACCGCCTTGCCGCCGAGAAACCAAGAGCCGCCCCGCGCCGCCCGGAACTCTCCGCAGTCCGGCCCCTGCGGATTCAAGGCCGCATCGCAGCCTAAATCCTCCTGCCACCAGTCTTGGCACCATTCCCAGACATTGCCGTGCATTTCATAGAAGCCCCAAGCATTAGCGGGCAGACTTTTTACCGGCACGGTGCGGCGGCGGAACTCGCCCTTGGTACTGGCGTGATAAGGAAAAGCCCCGTTGCAGTTGGCCTGCTCCGGCGTGATCTGGCTGCCGAACGCGAAGGGGGACGCACTGCCCGCCCGGCAGGCGTATTCCCATTCCGCCTCAGTCGGCAGACGGATATTGAGGCTAGGCACCATCGCGTTCAGCCGTTCGATGAACAGCTGTGTGTCCTCCCAGCTGACACTGTCCACAGGCAGCTCGCGACCTTGGAATTTGGACGGATTGCCGCGCATGACAAACTGCCATAGTTCCTGCGTGACTGCGGTGTCCGCCAGCCAGAAGCCCTTGCTCAGGCGGACCTCGTGCAGCGTCTCTTTGCCCCATGTCTCGCGCTCCGGCTCGTCCGGCGGTGAACCCATCAGGAAACGGCCCGGTGCCAGCCAGCGAAAACGCTGCATCACCCGGCCATAAAAGCCGATGTAGGCACTGAGGCCGAACTGATCGGTGTCCGCCGGGCCGTGGCAGCTGGCCCAGCGGCCTTCGCCGCTGCGGGCCGGGGCCTGCCAGTAGAGCCGATGACTGCGGCCCAGCCAAGGGAGTTCCGCGAACAGCTCGCGGCTGTTCCTGCCGATCAGCGCGGCCCAGGACGGACGGACGCAGGCGTGGACATGCAGAATCTCCGAGGCGGTCTGGAGGCTGAAGTGCTCCGCGCCGCGCAGGCTGAAGAGCGGCTGCCCGCTCCGCACCGGCACAGTCTCAGCCCGCCCGTCCTCGCGGCGGAGCAGGAGCAGGTCTGCGGTCAACTCCAACGCGGCGATGCGGCTGCCTCTGAGCAGGCAGATGTCGCGTTCCGGGCTGTTGAGCAGGAACATCGTCTCGCCTTCTTGGATCAGAAGCCACGGCGAGGGCGGCAGCGGCTCCGCAGCGCCGGCCAGCGCGGCTTCGGGCTGAAACTGCGGCGGAATCGCCGCGCCCTGTCGGAGCGCGTCCCGGTGCGCGATGCCGTAGAGGCAGCCCTGCCAGTCCTGCTGCCTGCCCGGCGGCGGCAGCTCCAGCACCTGCCGCGCGAAGCGGATAAGGTCGGCATCCTTTTTCCGCTCAAACCATGTGCGGAAAAAGCGGAGGAAGAACGGCTCCAGCCAAGCAGGCTGCTGTCCAGCGCGGAGCAGCTGCAGAGCCAAGGCCGCAGGCGGGATCTGCGGCGGCGGGGCAGTTTCCGCCTGCGCCGGGCGGCATGGCGGCGGGCGGAACTGGGCGGCGGCGGCAGGCAGAGCGGCAGGATCAGGCCGTCGCCTTGGCAGAGCGGAATTTGCTGTCAAACGCAGCTCCTTGGCCCGCAAAGGCCGGAACTGCCGCAGCCTGCCGGGCAGCTCGGCTGCCGACCTGCGCCCGGTCAGCGGCTCACGGCGGCGCAGATGCCAGAACTGTCCTGCCGGAAAAAGTGTTTTGCAGCTGGACGGCGCGGTCTCGTAGCCTGCCTCCTCGTCCGGCACCTCGGCAGGCTTGGCAGCGAACGGCGGCACGGCTTCCAGCTGATACCCGGCCAGCGGCGCGGCGGCGGGCAGAGATACCTCCGGCTGGAGAGCCAGCAGGCGGAGCAGGTCGGCCCGGCTGATCTGCGGCCTGCTCATTCCTGCGCGTCTTTCACCAGCGCAAAAGGGCTGATCCGCTCCAGCAGAGCGAGCTGCCGCTGTTCGCCGCCCTCAGCCGCCATGCTTCGCAGGGCGCGGAGCAGGTCAAGGTATTCCGCCTGCCCCGGTCTGAGCAGCCCAGCTTGGCGGGCCTCGCGGCGGTCGCGGGCAAGCAGCTCGGCAGCCCGCTCCCGCACCTTGGCGGTGAACATCCCGGCGAAATGGGTCTCGCCGCGCTCGGCCAGCCACTTGACAAAGGCGCGCTCCGGGCTGAACGACTCGGCACTCTGGCCCGGCTGCCGGTTCCACCAGCCGCGCAGGGACTGCTCGTCGTCCACGCGCAGGTGGAGGACAAGGCAGCGGCGGACAAAGGCGGGCGGCAGCTCGCGCTCCTCGTTGGTGGTGATGACCACCAAGGGCTTGGGCAGGCCGGACGGCGTGCGCACGGTCTGATTGAGCAGCGGCGTATGAAAGCCGCCATTGCCCAAAACTTCCAGCAGGGCGTTGGACATGGCCGCGTCCGCCTTGTCTATTTCGTCAATAAGCAGAACAAAGCCCTGCCGAGCTGCTGCCACTGCGTCTTCCGGCGCGAAGCCGGGCTGATAGAAGGGCCAGCGGCAGCGTTCGAGCTGCTGCCGGGCGGACTGGCAGTCTAAAGCCCACCAGAGCGGGCCGGGGCTGATGCTGCGGCCCGGATGGAGGTCGCCGATCTCCTGTCCGGCAAGAAAGCTGCGTCCCGCCCCTGCGCTGATCGCCCGGAAGAGCTGCTGGCGCTTCTGCTGCACGTTTTTTTTCTTTTTATACCGCGCCGCCTTTCTCCGGCTGGCCGCCGCGTCGGGCGGGGCGAGCATCTGCTGCTCAAGGACGGAAGGTTCGTCCTCTTCATCCTCCCCGTCATCTTGGCGGAGAGCCTGCGCCGCCGCTTCCGCCGCCAGCATCTGGGCCTCGTGGAATCGGGCCACCGGGTCATAATGCCAGAGCAGGCTCTGGGGCTCGGTCGCCGCAGTGATCACCGCGCTGAGGAAGCGGCGGTTCAGCTCCTGCGCGGCGGCGCGGGCGAGCTGGCTCTTGCCGCTGCCCGGCTCGCCCCGCACCAGCAGGGGTCTGCCTGCGGCCAAAGCCATTTCCACGGCCAAGGCCGATTCCTCGTCAAAGACATGGAAGCTCTCTTCCCACGACTGGCATCGTTCCAGTCGGATGCGCTGATTGACTCTGATTTGCTGGCTGCTGCTCATATTTGAATCCGCCTTGCGGCGGCAGTTCCTTGTTGTGATAAGGTTTTCCTGCGCGGCTGGCTGCTCTGCCGCAGCTGCCGTCTGGAAAAGGATTGTAGCACGAAGCAGCGGCTTTATCAAAGAAAAGGGAGGGGGCATCCAGTTTTTTGCTGGAGATATTTGTCTGTGATTTCTGTGGAAAAGGGGCTATAGTTGTTGTTTTTGTCCAGAGAGGAAAAAACACGCGCAGAACAACATGGCGGCGCTGCGCATGTTCCTGCCGCGCTCACCATGAACAACAATCCAGGAGAAGCAAATGGTCTTTCCCGAATACCGTCCCCGCCGGATGCGGCAGAATGAGAACTTCCGCGCCATGATCCGCGAAACCCGGCTGGCCCCGGAACAGCTTGTCTATCCGCTCTTTGTCATGCCGGGCAAGGGCAAGAAGGAGGAAGTGCCGTCCATGCCCGGCGTGTTCCGCCTTTCTGTGGATCAGCTCAAGAAAGAAGCCAAGGACTGCCTTGAAGTTGGTGTCCGCTCGGTGATTCTTTTCGGCCTGCCGGAGAAAAAGGACGCGGTTGGCTCCGGTGCTCATGCAAAGAACGGCATCGTTCAGCAAGCGATCAAGGAGCTGAAGAACGCGGCCCCTGATCTCACCGTCATCACCGATGTCTGTCTCTGCGAATACACCGACCACGGCCACTGCGGCTGTCTTGCTGGCAAGGAAGTGGACAACGACGCGACCTTGGAGATTCTCGCCAAGACCGCTCTCTCTCATGCTCAAGCCGGGGCTGACATGGTCGCGCCGTCAGATATGATGGACGGACGGGTGAGTGAAATACGCAGCACGCTGGACGAGAACGATTTCCACAACGTGCCGATCATGTCGTATGCGGTGAAGTATGCCTCAGCCTTTTACGGCCCCTTCCGCGATGCGGCGGACTGCGCCCCGCAGTTCGGCGACCGCCGCAGCTATCAGATGGATCCGGCCAACAGCCGCGAGGCTCTGCGCGAGGCGACCTTGGACGTGGACGAGGGCGCGGATATTCTGATGGTCAAACCGGCGGTCGCGTATTTGGACATCATCAGCCGCCTGCGCGATGAATTCGACCTGCCCATTGCCGCCTATCACGTCAGCGGGGAATACGCGATGATCAAGGCCGCAGCGGCCAAAGGCTGGATTGATGAGCAGCGGGTGATGGCCGAGACGCTGCTTTCGATCAGGCGGGCAGGGGCGGACATCATTCTGACCTATTTCGCTAAAGACATGGCGAGGCTGCTGCGTGGGCAGCAATGAGCCAGTGAGGAAAAGCAAACGCCCTGAATCCGGTCGGTCGGAGGATTCAGGGCGTTGCTGCGCAGGGTCGGGGCGGCACTGCGGTGCTTCAGGCTACTTGCACTCCGCAGCATGGTCTATGGTGAATTCATCCGAGACATCATAGACATAGGGATGTTCCAGCGAAGTGATGCGGAGCATGGCATCGTCTGTGTCAACAGTGTGGAAATCGCACATGTCGTCCCAGTGCTTTACTTCATCGTTTGTTGTGTTGTCGTCAATCAGCAGCCAGGTCGCGCCGCCGTCCAGCGAATATTCAATCCGAACATGGCCGGGCGAAGGGAAGTCGTAGCGTTCCCAGCGGATGTCATGCTCTTTGCTGCTGCTCCGCCATTCATCACTATGCGTCGGATTGGTGATGACAATGCGCGGCGAGCCAGCCGGAACCGGCTCCACCTCAAAGTTTATCTCCGAGCAGTTGTTGCCCTCGTCTGATTCCGGGATATTGCCCTTATAGTCAGCGCAGGCCCGTGCGGTGTAGGTGCCGGGAACTGTCGGGATATGCAGTCCCTCCTCGTCCGCAATCTCTTCCCAATGCGTCATGCCTGGTTCAAGATGTTCGGCTTTTGTGCCTTCCTCAGACACCTGCTGCCACTGATCGCTGGTGCCCGGCCCTTTGATTTCGTACTTGGTGTAGCTGTAGCTGGAAGGTGTTGCATTGCCGATGTTCCTCACATTCACGGTCAGGCCGTACAGCTCGCCAGCAATCAGGCTGGTGCGGCCATGAGTAAGCTGCAAGCCTTCGGTGATCAGGTCGGGCATGGGCGGCGGGGCAATATACACCGGCAGTTCGTCGGTGCAGTTGTTGCTTTCGTCCGTCTCCGGCACGGCTTGGGTGTAATCAGCGCAGGCGCGGAAGACATAATCACCGCCAACCATTGGCGCGGCAACTTCCTGTTCGCTGCTCATGCTTTCGAGATGGGTGGCGTTGGGATACAGGCTGCTGGCTCGTGAGGTATCCTCGCCGATGCGCTGCCACACGCCGCCAGTGCCCGGCCCTTTGATTTCGTAGCTGCTGCTGAAGCCGTTCCACGGCTGCTGGGTGCCGACGTTGGAGATTTCCACTTGCAGGCCGTATTTCTCGCCTGCCTGAAGTTGGCTTCTGCCGCCGGTGAGGGCAAGGTTGCGGGCGAGCAGGTCAACGTTGCGGGGCGGGCCGTAGTCAACGTAGAACACCGCCTCGGTCGAGCAGTTGTTGGATTCATGTTTCTCCTCCACATCGCCGCCATTGTTGTCGTGATCTTTCGGATGATCAGCACAAACCACGAAGTTGTATGTCCGTCCCGGCATCACGGTGCCGTTGTTGGCATAGTTTTGCAGCTTGAATTCGATCTTCTCGTGCTTAGGGTCTTTCTTGACTTTGAGGTTTTCCTTCTTAATATTCTGCCGGTCGCCAATGCGCACCCATTCGGAATGGCTGTCTTCCTTAGTGCCTTTGGAGAGATAGAATGAAACTTTGATGCTATCTTTGCTGCCTTGCCAATCAGCGGTGCCGATGTTGTCTATGTAGTCATGAACATAGGCGGTCTCGTTAATCTTCCACGTGTATTTCTCATGATTGCCGTCTTTGTTGCCCATTGTCACCTTGCTGGTGATGAAATCGGGGAGTTTGCCGGAGGCGGGAGGTTCGGTGGGATCGGGAGGGGTGTAGGTGCCGGGGCCTATATTAAAATTATCATCATTGTTAATGTTTCCTCCTACAATAGAGTCTATCAATATCTCCATATAGTTCAAAAAATTTCTTAACGAAATTGAAACAATTCGTTTTTCTGCATTTTCTTGAACAGAGTTTGCTAACGGCATCTCTTTTATTGTTTTAAGAAAATTAGTTGAGTTACATTTTACAGCATATTCTTTTTCCAAATCATCTATTTTCTTTTCTCTTTCAGGATCATCGAACTCGACTGTGTTATTATTCCAACAAAACCCCTCTCCGTTTGTTTCAGGAGTAATCTCAAATCTATCGTTTTTGCTTGTAGTTTGACCTGCATTTACCATAGAGAAATATTTAAAAGCCTCATCTCCTCGTGACATTCTCAATCCATCATTATATACAGTTCCCCATTTCATGATTAGATGATAATACGACCATGAGTAACTATTGTTGTTTATGATAACGTTAGCAAATTGACTATTACCAATGTTAGCAACAAGCTGAATATTTGCTCTAACAAGAGACTTTTCTCCTAATCCAGGAAAAATATCATCTTTGATAGCGAAGGAAAATGAATTCCAACCAACCTTCATTGCTGAAGGATTTAAAATTGTAATACCTCTGACTGCTGGTTCTCTCGGGTCGGAGATAATTGTATCCCGTACAGGCATAGTACCTATAGGGCCTGTTATTGAAGAGGCATTAATTCGCGGAATAATATAATTTGTTTCTGGGAAAATAATATCAATTTCAAGGCCAGCCCATGAGTTATTTTTGTAAAAATCAATAGCTTGCTGCGTAAAGAACAGGTAGACCCGAAAAAGTTCATCGTTACGAAAAATAATTGTATCTCCATTGCCATAAAATAAAACTGCTCCTTTAGTTGGAGACCATACGCCATAATCATTAACTTTAAATTGTTCTTTTACGCATCCAACATCAAGCCAGTTGCAAGATGGATTACGTACAACTGCACCTGCCGACGTGTAAAGAAATAAGCTCAACGCGATACCTGCTATTGCTTTCATTTTCACCTCGTTACTCACTCGTTAGATATTTCCGTAGTACCGTAGGATGGGCAAGCACCTTTTTGCTTGCCCGCCAATTTATATCAGCTTCCGCGTGGGCAAACGATACAACCGTTTGCCTGCCCTGCCCGTAAAGACAGCGCACAGCCTATGGCAACAGGCCATCAACAATGCGGCTGCGGGCAACCGCCCCGCCTTCTCCTGCAAACAGAAACGTCCTTCCTCAGCCCGGAATGACAGTTACTGCTCCTTCTCAACAGCCTTCAACAGCATGTCCACAGAATATCCCTTCTGCCACTCCTGCCGGTCTTGCACATAGTCCCCGCGCCCATTGTCAAACTGCTGCATGAATCGTATAAGCCCAACCACACCAAGACCTTTGCACAGCACTTGTCGAGATAAACTTTCATGGTTCATGCTTTTGCTGTTATCGGGTCTGCTTTTTTCTCCAGCCGCTTTGGCCCCGGATTCAAATACTCCTTTCCCGAAGCCCGCTCCTTCTCCCGCAGCACCGCCGCAATCCGGTTTAAATCATTGCCATGCTGCGCCGCATGTTCCTTGCGGAACCGTCTGATTTCCTCAACAATCGGATCATTCATCATCTGCTGCTCCTCCCAGTTCTTCCGGTGAGCAGAATTGCGGGCAGGCGCAGCCGCATGATTCCGCCAGTCGGACAATAGCTGCTTTCTTTTCGGCGTTGTTGATATGCTTGAAATTCCACGTCAGCAGATAATCTGCGCCTTGCGCGGCAGCAATGCCAATATGCAGCGCATCCTCCTCGCTGCCTGCTGGAACCGCTTTTTCAGACAGCAGCAGATTCGCCAGCTTCACAGCTTCATCTGAAACTGCAAGGCTGGCTATGTCCGCAATTTTTCCTCTTCTCAATTGCGCTGCCGCCTGATCGCCTTTGCTGATCTCCTCTTCCACAAGAACAGAAATGCGCAGATCAAATCTGTGCCGATGATTCTCCCACCAGTCAGAAGTTATTGCCTGCCGACCTGCAACAACAATATCGCGGCTGGGGCGGGAGGTCAAATAGCTGATAACGGAAGATTCAACATACACGGTCGGCTTCATCTCTTCAATCACTCTACCGGCTTCTCATGCATTCCGCAGTTCATCTTCAATCTGCCCGTCATCAAGATTGATGGCCGGAATGCCCATCCGCCCTATTTCCTCCATGAAATAGAGCTTGCTCCTTTCACAGAGCTGGGCGGCCTTGCCCAAAGAAAGGCGGCCCAGCTCAAACAGTTTCACCGCCAGAAAAAACCGCAGCAGCTGCTCAAGCGTTTCTTTTGACTGTCCGGTGGAAATTAACAGATCGTCGCTGTAGGGTATGGAAAGCATCTGCATGGCTGGCTGCCTCCTGATTGCTATTTTCCTTCAAACTTCATTGCTGTTTATCAGCAATTCAGCAGTTTACCCTGTGCGCCCAGAAAAGCAAGACGGTTTTTCCGTTCGCCCTTCACGCCGTCCCGCCCTCCTTCTTCTTCGTCCTGCTCCGCTCGCTCGTCCTGGTTCCGCCCATCATGTCGTATTCCGAAGAATCCGCGCCGAAAATCCCCTTGACCGCCGCCCGCGCCTGCACAATGTAATCGCTCGCCGCCTCGGCCTTCTCCCTCTTGAGATTGACCAGCCGCGTCCGGTCGACATTGAGCGCGTCCAGCTCGCCGCCCACCGCTTCCAGTTCGGCAATCCTGGCATCCATCCCAGCCGCCGAAATTTCCTCAGGCAGCCCTGCGCCTATTGCCGCCAAAGCCTGCCGCACCTCTCTTGCTTCCTGAAGCAGCTTGGGAATGCTGTTCGTCAGCATGATCGCATCCTCCTGTTTCTTTTCATCCGCAGCCCGTCATGAAGAATCGGCAGGCGTAAGTTTTCCTTCGCCTTCTGGATTCTTTCCTGCGGGCCTCCGATTTTCTCCTGCAAGACCGAGATTTCTTCCTGCAAGTGCCTGCGACTAAAAATCAGATGCCTGCAACTCTGTCGCAAGTCTCTGCGACAAAACATCAGCCGCATGATTTCTTCCTGCAAACACCTGCGGCAAAGACATGCGCCCTGCCTGCGGACTTTCTTTCTTCAATTGCAAGAAATATGCCAGCTGCTTTATGAAAAGGAAAAATGCGCCGCCATACCGCATCACGCCGTTTATTTCATCCCACTGTTACAAATGAGAATTATTCTTTATTTGTAAAAACTGAGTATTTTTTACCCAGTTTCCGTGTTGAACTGCGCAATTTTTACGCAGAACCACAATGAAGGAATACGGTCTTGCGGTTTTCTGTTTTCATGCGTAAACTGCCATCAACGGCTGCGCACTGCGATCCTTGTGCGGAAGATTGAAATCAGCCCGCCTTGAAAACACGAAGCCCCGGAAAGACATACTTTCCGGGGTTGCTGGTCAGATGCGCTCAGGCCGTTTTCAGCTGACTTTCACCTCGATCTGTTTCGGTTTCGCCTTCTCCAGCTTGGGAATGCTCAGGCAGAGGATGCCGTTTTTGTATTCGGCCCCAATTTTTTCCACATCCACATCCTGCGGCAGGGTGAAGCTGCGGACAAAGGAGCCGTAGGCGCATTCGATCCGATGGCGTTTTTCGTCCTTGGTTTCGAGCTTCTTCTCGCCCTTAATGGTCAAGGTGCCATTGTCAATATGCACCTTCACATCCTCTTTGCTCACGCCGGGCAGCTCGGTCCGCACGACAAATTCAACGTCAGTTTCGGCAATGTCAACAGAAGGCATCCAATCTCCGGTCTCCATTGCTTTGTTCTCGCCGGCCGCTTGGCTTCTCGACGTTCTGCTGTACCTGTCCAGCAATGCTTCCATTTCTCGGAACGGATCCCATACTTGCAGATTCATACTGTCCTCCTTTCGTTTGTCGTTGCAATCAGCTCTCTTCGAGAGAATGTTGTTTCTCTTGCAGCGATGGTCGCTTCCTTCTGGTCAACACCATAAGCATCGCCTTTTTTCTGTCAAGGACGGTTTTTGAGCGCTCCTCATTTTTTCGTCCAGCGCCTGCCGCCGTGCAGCCCGCAGGCGTGCCGTCCGGGCAAATTTTTTTTTCAGGATATTTTTATAGACAGCAGCGTGTTTTCCACATACCCTGTGCGTAAGAATGTCACGCCGCAGATTCCCGAAGCGCAATTCCCGCAGCCTGTTTCAAAAAAGCATTTTTTTTGAGTATAATATATAAAGGCATGAAGCGGAGGTCAGCAGGGCCGCAGGGCGGGCGCAACACAGGGCAGATGGGAACAAATGAAGAAAACTACGGCAAAAGTTCTGATTGTGGATGATGAACCGGCGCACAGATTCATGCTGTGCGCCGTCCTGACTCGATGGGGCTGGCTTTGCGTGGAGGCGGACGACGGAGCGACGGCGGTGGATGAAGTTCGCGGCGGGCCGTTCGATCTGGTGCTGATGGATCTCAGCATGAGCCGGATGAACGGCTTGGAGGCACTGCGGAAAATCCGGGCCATCAATCCGGCCATTCCAGTGGTGATGCTGACCGCCAACTCCTATGTGGAGACAGCGGTGGAGGCGATCAAGCTGGGTGCGCACGATTACCTGACCAAGCCGGTCGATCTGGAGCGGCTCCGCAAGACAGCGGAGATCGCCATGAGCCACCTCCAGCCCGCCGACGAGCCTGAGCCGCCACGCGGCGGGCTGTTTGACGAGGACGGCAGGATCATCGGCTCCTCCACCACCATGAAGGCCCTCTGGGATATGATCATCCAAGTCGCGCCCACCGAGGCGACTGTGCTGATCAGTGGCGATTCCGGCACTGGCAAGGAGCTGGTGGCTTCAGCCCTGCACTACCGCAGCCTGCGCAAAGACGGCCCGTTCATCAAGGTGAACTGCGCCGCGCTGGCCGAGAATCTGCTGGAGTCCGAGCTGTTCGGTCACGAGAAAGGGGCCTTCACCGGCGCGGACCGGCGGCGCGAGGGCTGCTTTGTTCAGGCTCAGCACGGCACCCTGTTTCTCGATGAGATCGGCGAGACGACCCCGGCCATGCAGGCCAAGCTCCTCCGCGTGCTCCAGGAGCATGAGGTGCAGCGGGTAGGCGGACAAGAGGTGCTCAAAGTCGATGTCCGCATCGTCACCGCCACCAACCGCGACTTGGAGGCCGAGGTGCATGAGGGCCGCTTCCGCGAAGACCTCTATTACCGCCTGAATGTGGTCACGCTGGACGTGCCTTCATTGCAGGAGCGTACCGGCGACATCCCGCTGCTCACAGATTATTTCATCCGCCGCTGCGCCAAGCGGAACAAGCGCAAGGTCAAAGGCATCACCCCGGAGTGCATGGACGTGCTCAGCCGCTATCCGTGGCCGGGCAATGTGCGCGAACTGGAAAACGCTGTCGAGCGGGGCGTGATCCTGATGAAGGGCGAATATTTAGACGTGGACGGCCTGCCCTTGGCGGTCCAGCGCTGGATGAGCCTGAATCTGAAAGACGATGCGCCGCCGCCGCAAGGCTCGCTCAAGGAGACCGAGCGGCAGGCCATCGTCCGCACCCTTGAGGAGACCGGCGGCAACCGGAGCGAGGCTGCCCGCCGTCTCGCCATCAGCCGCAAGACCCTCCTCAACAAGATGAAAAAATACGGGATCGAGCATCCTCTCTCCTGAGCTGCGGCCCTGCAGCCGCGCCCCAGACTGAAAAAATCCTCCACCAAGCGGTTGACGGCTTGCTCCGGCTGTGGTAAAGACTTGAGCTTTCAGACAGAAGGACGGCGGCGCGCGCCGGAGCCTTCCGAGCTGCAACCTTGCGCAATGAGCTGCCGGGCTGTCCGGCAAAGGAGAGAGAAGTCCATGCGAACGAACATTGTCCATGCCGGCGCTGGCGAACTCACCTATGAGATTCGCAACATCGTCAATGTCGGCAACCAGCTTCAGGCCTTGGGCGTGAAGGTGAATTGGGAGAACATCGGCGACCCGGTGGCCAAGGGCGAGCAGATTCCCGGCTGGATGAAGGACATTGTCGCGGCGGCGGCCCAAGAGGACGCGAGCTACGGCTACTCGCCGACACGCGGCGTGCTGGCCACGCGGGAGTTCATCGCCGCTCAGACCAACGCCTTGGGCGGAGCGCAGATCAGCCCGGAAGACATTCTCTTCTTCAACGGTCTTGGCGATGCGATCTCCAAGGTCTTCGGCTTCCTCCGGCCCACGGCGCGGGTGATTGTGCCCACGCCGAGCTACACCACGCATTCGTCCGCCGAGGCCGCCCATGCTGGCGATGCCCCGCTGACCTACATCCTTGATCCGAACAAGAACTGGTACCCGGATTTGGATGATTTGGAGTGCCATGTCAAATACAACCCGGCCATCGCGGGCATCCTGATCATCAACCCGGACAACCCGACTGGCGCGGTCTATCCTGAGAGCATCCTGCGGGCGATAGTGGACATCGCCGACCGCTACGACCTCTTCTTAGTCTGCGATGAGGTGTATCAGAACATGGTCTACAACGGCACGAAAGCAGTGCCGCTGGCCACCGTGATCGGCAAGCGCGTGCCTGCGATTTGCCTGCGCGGGGTCTCGAAGGAAATGCCGTGGCCGGGCGGACGCTGCGGCTGGATGGAGGTCTACAACGGTCACCACGACTGCATGTTCGAGAAATACACCAAGTCCATCCTCAACGCCAAGATGATGGAGGTCTGCTCGACCACGCTGCCGCAGCTGGTGCTGCCCAAGGTGGTGACGCACCCGGAGTATCCGAAGTACCTCAAGGAGCGCATCTGCCGCTATGAGAAATACTCGAACATCGCCTACGATATTCTTAAAGGGCTGAAAGGGGTGCTGGTCAACCGCACCAACGGCGCATTCTACATGAGCGTGGTCTTTGAGCACGGCCTGCTCAATCACAAGCAGAGCCTGCCCATCGCCAGCGACGCGGTGCGCGAGACGGTAGAGAAGATGGTCAATGGCCCCGGCGTGGAGCCGGACAAGCGCTTTGTCTATTACCTGCTCGGCTCGACCGGCATCTGCGTGGTGCCGCTCACCTCCTTCGCCACTGCCTTGCAGGGCTTCCGCATCACCCTGCTGGAGCGCGACGAGGAGACCTTCACCCGCATCTTCCGCACCATCGCCGAGTCCATTCAGCAGTACGTGGGCTCAGCCTGATTCTTTGCCGCGCCTCAGGAGCATCTTCGCTCCTGAGGCCGCCTTTCCTCTCCCGCCAGTCTCAGCTCTTCCAGAATCTCGGAAAAAAACGTCCTGTCCACCGCATGTAGCCGCTGTACCGCTCCGCGAAATGCTCCAGCATCATTGTCTCCTCAAGCTGAACAAGCAGGTGCCAGAGCGGATGGAGCGCGGCGGTGGCGGCGAGCATGATCCATGAATTGAAAAACAGAGCCGCAGCGGGAAAGAGAAAGGTGATGTAAGCGGCGTAGATCGGATGGCGGAACCAGCGGAACGGCCCGTCCGTGCAAAGCTCTCCTTTTTTCCACCAGCCCTGCAGCGTGCGTGCGCCCCAAGCGAGCAGGCAGAATCCTGCGACTGCGAGCGCGACTGCGGCAATCCGCAGCGGCGCAGGATCAGCCAGTATCGCCACATGACCGAGCATACGGTCTGCAAAAAAGGCCGCTGTCAGCAGGCTGAAGCTGATCATCATGCCGAACGGCCCGACACCGAAGAGTTTTTTCAATCTGCTGCCCAGCATGAGAACTGCCTCCTTTTCTGCTTTTCGTGATGCGAGTGGTCGGCGCAAGCATACCAGCGGCCGCCCAGCCTGACAAGCATTTGAGCAAAATGCCGCGCCATTCCCGCCTTGACAGTCCTTTGTCCGGTGCTTACCGTTGCCGCAGATTTGCTGTATCTCATGACGAACACCGCTTAGAAGAGGGAGAACATACATGGCTGATGAGACCAAGAACGAGATGACCGAAGAGGCGCAGCCTCAGTCGGAGGCGGCTCTTGCGGAGGAAGTGGAAATACTGGAAGCTGTCGAAGAAGCAGGGCCGGATGTTGCTGCTCTGACCAAGGAGCTGGAGGAAGTCCGCGCCAAGCTGGATCAGGTGACGCGCTTTGC
>NZ_JBLWEP010000015.1:12891-25344 GCF_048287355.1 Candidatus Electronema sp. TJ | reverse complement strand
GCCGGAAAGAAGTCCGGCTTGGCCAAACTGCTTTCCGGCTGAGCAGCAAAGGAGTCTGGCCGACTTCAACACCTTTCTTAGTCGGCTAAACCTCTTTGCTGCCCGGCAAGACTTCTTTGTTGCTTGGCCAAACTCCTCTTCTGCCGAGCGCGGCTCTTTGCTGAGTCGGCAGAATTGCTCTTTTGCCAAGCCGAACTGGTTTGCAGGCCGGCAAGAAAGGAACAGCAGCCAACGGTTGCAAACACTGCCGCACGGTTCACTCTCTGCTGCAACCTGCTTGTTGATTTCTGCAAGAGGTCTGACGAAACAGGCTGCGTGCCTTATTCCCGCAGCCTGAGCGAAATCTTGTCGTCCTGCACGCTGATGCTCTCCAATCCTGCGCCTAAGCTCTGCCAGAAGCCGGGCTGGCCGTTGAACTCCTGCATAAGGTCGATGTTTTTCAAGCCGCCCAGCCAAGCGTTAGGCAGCGGCACACCCATCAGCGAAACCCCTTTCAGTATGACGACAGGCCGCCCATCGCGGTACGACAGCTCTGCCCCAGCCCGCAGACGCAGAGTTTTGCCGCCCATGACCGGAAAATCAGGATCGAGCGGCAGCAGCAGACGCAGGCTGATCAAATTTTCAGAGAAATCTACAGCCAGCTTGTCGGCCAGATCAGTGTTTTTTGCCAGCAGGCTGTTGATCTCCCGCTCGCTGAAGCTGATCTCGCGGCTGGCTCCGTCCTCAGAATACCGTTCAGGCCGGAGCCGCCCGTCCTCCTCAAAATCCCCCTGCGGCGGGCTGCCGCCGGACGAAACGGAAAACGCCTCCAGCCGTTCCAGTTTTTCCTCCAACTGCTGTTTCTCCTGCTCATCCAGCGTCACTGGTTTGAACGGTTGAGGAAAAATCCAGATTTTCACGGCCAAAGCCGCACCTGCCGCAGTGAGCAGCATCACGCCGACCGCGACAGCCAATACCTGTTTGAGGGTGAAACCTGTTTTTGGTCTCGGCGCAGGGAGCGGGGCGTTCATGGGCATCCTCCGTTTGTTTTGGCATACAGGGCAGGATACTGCCGGAGCAGGAAAACCGCAACACAAACCACAGCATGACCGCCGCTCTTCTCCAATTCGCTGTCGGGCTGATCAAAGTCTTCTGGCTGCTGCTGCCCGCTGTCCTGCTGGTCAGGCTGTTCCGCTCCCGCAAGTTCAAAGGCTGGCTCGGTGAACGGCGGGTGCATTCCGCCCTGCAAAGGCAGTTCGTCGGGCCGCCAGACTGCTGGCTGTTCAGCAACCTTCTGCTGCCGACCAAGGACGGCAGCACCCAGCTTGACCATGTGCTGATCTCGCCGCAGGGTGTTTTTGTCATTGAGACCAAAAACATGCAAGGGATGATCTCCGGCAGCGCACAGGACAGGGACTGGACGCAGGAAATCGACGGACGAAGGCGCAGCTTCCAGAATCCCTTGCGGCAGAATTACAAACACACAAAAACGCTGCATGAACTGCTTGGCATTCCTGAGCAGCAGATTTTTTCAGTGGCAGTCTTTGTCGGCAGCTGTTCTTTCAGGGCTCCGATGCCGGACAATGTGGTTGATCTCGAAGGGCTGACCGCCTTCATCAACACCCGGAACAAGCGGCTGTTCAGCGCGGCGCAGACGGAGATCATCGCCAAGGCGGTGCAGGCTGTCCGACTGAAGGACAGTTTCCGCAACCGGCGCAGGCATGTCCAGCATGTGCGGGCTATCGCCACAGCCCGCCCGCTGTCTTGCCCGCTCTGCGGCGGCGCGATGGTGCTGCGCAAGGCGAAAAAAGGCAAAACTGCGGGCCTGAGCTTCTGGGGCTGCGCGGCCTTTCCTGACTGCGCAGGCACAAGAAACGTGGACTAAGCCGCCTGCATGCAGGCATCGACAAAAGAGCGCAGGCTTGTCTCCTGCTCCTCCGACAAGTTGCCGAATGCTGCGCCGACGAGGACGTGGTCAAGGTGCTCGTTGTCCATGACCCAGATCACTTGCATGGGCACATCGGCAAAGGCCAGCAGACCGGGCAGACCGCTGATGCAGTGGAGCAGGATTTTCCGCCCGCAGCAGATTCCATCCAGCAGGCTGCGTTCAACAGAAATTTGAATGCCGCCCTCGCTCATGTTGAGAATGGCTGAGGGCACAGCTTCTTCTGGCTCCTCGTAGTCAAAAGGAGAGATAAGCGCGGCGATTTTTTTCGGATCTTTGAAGATGATCCGGTGATGCCGCCGTTTTTCAGACTGAGTTGTCATAGTAGCTTCTCAGGTTCCAACTGAATATTGGAGAACACGGCGCACATTCTGTTCTGCGCGGGTTCACTGTTTGCGCGGGTCAAAGGCTTCCCGCAGGGCCTCGCCAATAAAAATCAACAAAATCAATGTGCCGACCAGCACGATGAAGGTTGAGAGGGAAAGCCACCACGCCTCAATGTTCGCCTTGCCTTGGGCCAGCAGCTCGCCGAGGCTGGGGGTGTCCGGCGGCACGCCAAGACCAAGGAAATCGAGGCTGGTCAGGGCCAGAATTGCCCCGGACATGCGGAAGGGCAGAAAGGTGATCACCGGGGTCATGCTGTTCGGCAGCAGGTGGCGGCGCATGATGGTCAGATTGCTCACACCAAGGGCCTTGGCCGCTTTGACGTAATCGAGGGTGCGGCCTTTGAGAAACTCGGCCCGCACATAATCGGCCAAGCCCATCCAGCCGAAAAGCGAGAGCAGAATCAGCAAGAGCAGGACGCTGGGCTTGAAGATTGAGGCGAAGATGATCAGCAGGTACAGCTCCGGCATCGCACTCCAGATTTCGATAAAGCGCTGAAAAATTAGGTCAGTGCGCCCGCCGAAATAACCCTGCACCGCCCCGGCGATGATGCCGCTCAGTGTGCCGATCAAGGTCAGGGCAAACCCGAAGAGCACTGAAAGCCGGAAGCCGTAGATCAGGCGGGCCAGCACATCGCGGCCCCGGTCGTCAGTGCCGAGCAAATGCGTCTCGCTCGGCGGCGCGGGCATGGCCTCACCCAGATCAAGGTTTATTGAGGTGCTGCTGTGCGGATTGAGCGGGAAAAAAACTTTGTTTCCCGGCGCGTTCAGTTTTTCCAAAAGATACGGGTCGCGGTAGTCAGCCTCGGTCTCAAAATCGCCGCCGAACGCGGTCTCCGGGTAGCTTTTGAAGAGCGGAAAATACCACTGCCCTTCGTAGTGAATAAGGAAGGGTTTGTCGTTGCTGAAGACCTCGGCGAAGAGCGAGAGGACAAAAAGCAGGCTGAACAGGATCAGGCTGTAGAAGCCGCGCCGGTTCTTCTTGAAATTCTGCCTTCGCCGCCGAGACAGGGACTGTTTTTGCATCGCCTACTCCAGCTTGGCAAAGCTGATCCTTGGATCCACCCAGACATAGCTCAGGTCGGAGAGCAGCCGGGAGATCAGGCCGAGGACAGTGAAGAAATAGAGAGTGCCCAGAACCACTGGGTAGTCACGGTTCAGCACCGACTCATAGGCTAAAAGGCCCATGCCGTCCAAAGAAAAGATGGTCTCGATCAGCAGGCTGCCAGTAAAAAAGGCGGTGATGAAGGAGCCGGGAAAACCGGTGATGATCGGGATGATGGCGTTGCGGAAGACATGGCCGTAGAGCACTTGGCTTTCGCTCAACCCTTTGGCGCGGGCGGTGAGCACGTACTGCTTGCGGATTTCCTCCAGAAAGGAGTTCTTCGTCAGCAGGGTCATCACCGCCAAGCTGCCCACAGCGGAGGCTGTGATTGGCAGCACCATGTGCCAGAGATAATCGAGTATTTTGCCGACCGTGCTCAACTCTTTCCAGTTGTCCGAGACCAAACCGCGCAGAGGGAAAATATTCCAGAAACTGCCGCCGCCAAAAAGGACAATCAGCGCGAGGCCAAGAACAAAGCCGGGGACAGCGTAGCCGACCAGAATGATTGTGCTGGTGGCCACATCAAAACGGGAGCCGTCCCGCACCGCCTTGCGGATGCCGAGCGGAATGCAGACCGAATAGACAATCAGAAAAGACCAGAGGCCAAGGGACATTGAAACCGGCAGCTTGGAGATGACTAATTCAGCCACGCCTTTCTGATGATAGTACGACTGACCGAAGTCAAAGAGCAAATACGAGGCCATCATGCTGAAAAAACGCTGCACCGGCGGCTTGTCAAAGCCGTAGAGCTTGCGGAGCTGCTCGATGCGCTGCGGATCAAGGCCCTGTTTGCCCTGATAGATGCTGCCTCCGCCGCTGACCGCCTCGCTGCCGTGCCGCTCCAGCTGAGCGACCATTTTCTCCACCGGCCCGCCAGGAACAAACTGGGTGATGGCGAATGTAATCAGCATGATCCCGAACAAAGTCGGAATCATAAGCAGGATGCGCTTGAGGATGTAGGCGGTCATCAGCCCGGCTCAGAATATCCTGATGCTGCCAAGAGCACCGTCATCCGGAGCTTCCTCCGCTTCCACAGTTTCTGGTTCATCTTCCGCAGTCTCCGCCTGCTGGCTGCCGGGCGGCAGCTCCTTTTTGCAGAAAAACATCATCCCCTCCGGGGTCAGACTTGCCGTCACCAGCTCCCAGCCCCGTCGGCCTTCCTCGTTGAGGACAGCCTCAGTCTCGTCCTCGTCAATGTATTTCTCGCCCAGCAGCCCGTCCTTCTGAAACTCCACAAGAAGGGTTTTGTATTGCCATTGCGCCACAGCCGTTGTCCTATTGCTTGATCAGTTCGTCGTTTTTGAAAATACCCTTGACTGTCCGCCCGCCCGGATAGGTGATGCTTCCTTCGCCGTTCCGCTTGCCCGCCTTGAACATGCCTTTGTAGACGCTGCCGTCCGTGTCGGTCAAGCTGCCGTGGCCATTAGGCAAATCATGAGCGAACTCGCCGGTGTATTTTTTGCCGTTCTTGTAGGCCAGTGTGCCCTGCCCGGCAAAATAGCCGCCGGAGAATTGGCCGACATATTTGCTGCCATCCGGGAAAATATAAGAACCTTTGCCTTCAAACACGCCTTTGGCAAAATCACCCTCGTAGGAGGAGCCGTCCTGATAGGTCAGGAGACCGTGCCCCTCGCGCTCGCCCTGGTGGAACGAACCGGTGTACTGCCTGCCATCGGCAAAAACATAGGTGCCTTTGCCATGGAATTTGCCCCCGACAAAATCGCCTTCATAGACCTCGCCGTCCGGCAGCTGGAGCGTGCCCCAGCCATGCGTCCTGCCGTTCTTGAACTCGCCCTGATAGGAAGAGCCGTCTGGCAGCTGGACGTTAGTTTGACCGTTGAAGAGCCTCTTGCCGTCTGCCTCATGGAGGATGCCGCTGATAAAAACGGATTGAGCACCGGAGACAGCCGCCGCCGGAGGAGGAACTTGCATTTCCGCCGATAGAGGTTGAGCCGACGGGACTGCCTCAGGCAGACTGTGCTCCACCGCCTTCAGCGGGGTGATATTGATGGCTGGCACAGTATCAAGTTTTGCCTTGCCGCCGCTGATCAACTTGCCTTGGCGGAATTCCCCTTCGGCCACTTTGCCATCGGCGGTGCGCAGCTTGCCCTTGCCCTCATATTGGTCGTTGTGAAAAAAACCTTCATAGCGGCTGCTGTCCGGCAGCTGAAGCACACCGTAGCCCTCGCGGGCTTGGCCGTCGAAACCGCCTTTGTAGACGCTGCCGTCTGGATAGCGGCGGAGCAGCTCGCCGACCGGCTTGCCCTGCTCGAACTGGCCTTCATAAAAGCCGCCGTCCGGCAGGCTCATTTTGCCTTGGCCATGCGGAAGGCCGTCACGGAAGCTGCCTGCGTATTTCCGCCCGTCCGGCCACGTCAGCACACCTTGGCCGTGAAAACGGCCCATGATGAAATCGCCGACATAGCGGCGGCCATCCGCCTCGGTCAGGCCGCCGCGCCCGTTGATCACTCCGCTTTCAAACTCGCCTTGATAAACGCGTCCGTCCGGGCTTTTCAGATGCCCCTTGCCATGATAGCGGCCTTTGACGAACTCGCCGACATAGCGCAGTCCATCCGGCATGGTTAGCGTGCCCCGGCCCCAAAGGAAACCGTGTTTGAACTCCCCATCGTAAAGCCTGCCGTCTTCGCCCTCCAGCTTGCCGCTGCCGTTACGGCAGTCCCCGGACAAACAGGATGCAGCTGCGCAGGGCATTGGCAGAAGAAGAAGAAGAGCAGCGGTCAGAAGCCTGGCGGTGCGCATTGGAAACAGGAACGCGAACGGAAAAAGTTGCAGCGGGCTGTCAAATAATTTTCTCAATCTTGGCAACAAAATCCTGCGCAGCCTCCGGGTCTCCGATCTCCTCCGTCAGCATATTGGTCAGTTCAGCCATTCGGGAAGGCACCGCCGGACCGTTCTGCCGCCAGCGGTCAATATAATCCTGCATGACCATTCCTGCAACAGGACCGATGGCTCCGGCCAGTGCCTGCTCAATCCGGCAGAGCATGGCTTGCAGCTGGGCAGGAAACAGCTCCGGCTCTGGCATGGTCTCCGGCGCAGCCTGATTTTCCTCGGCTGGAGCAGCGGCAGGGATAATCGGCGCGCTGCCCATCTTCATCGTCAGCCGCAGGACAGCATCAGCCACTGCCGGGCAGTCTGCTTCCGGGCTGCACAGGGCCAGCAGCGCCGAGCCGACCTGAAAGGGCAGACCGATCACCACATAGCGGTCAAAGAAGAATTTGGCGGTTCTGATGTCAATACCGCTCATCGCCCCAAGCTGAAACAGACGGAGCAGATGCGTTCCTGCCGCCTGCTGGAGGCCATCGGCCAGCTTTTCGCGGGTGCCGCCGCACAGCACGCCGTCTTTCTTGTCGAAAATGCAGACCCCTCTCACGCCCGGCAAAGCAGAAATCTGGTCAATGAGATGCTGCATGACCTCACCCGCTGACCTTTTTCGGCGGACGGAGAGCGGCGCGGATTCGGTCTGTCACGGCCTGCGTTGCAGCTTGACCGTCCAAAAGCAAGGTGACAACCAGTCCGATGCCGGGCAGAATCAGCAGCAGCTCTCCTGTGCCTAAGACCAGTTGAATGCTCTGCGGCCCTTTGACCTCGCAGCCGAGGTGTTGCCGCATCTGCAGGCTGCTCATCACGGCGTAGGTGATGAAGTTGCAGAGCTGGCGGTTGTCAGACGAGCGGGCGATCATTTTACCCTTCTGGTTGAGCAAGTAATAGTGCCTGACCGCAGGGAGTTCCATAATTGCCGCAATCAGCCGCCGCAGCAGCGGATGCTCCTTCACTGTCTCGGCGATGGCTGCCTCGCCGCCGGGAAGGGGCAGGCCGGAGGAACAGCAGCTTTCCGCCGCCGGGCCGTGCAAGAGGATGCGGGCCAAAGGCTGGGTGATGCGCTCCATCCGGTCTTCCGGCGCAATGATCCGGAAGGCGGGTGCCTCCATCGCCAGAAGGCGGCGCACTGCCGCTATGCCCGCTTCGCCTTCGCAGGCCGCGTCAATCAGCCGCCCTTCTTTGAAAAAGAAGCAGCCGCTTTTTCCCCCGGACGTGACCGTGAGCGTGCAGCTGTTGCGCTCATGCTCCAGCAGCTGGAGGAACGAGGGCAGGGACACTCCCGGAAAGTTCTGGTCAGCTTGGCCCGGGTTGATCATGCGGCGGGGCGCTCAGGAACGGTAGTTGGCGTTGATCTTGACGTAGTCGCAGCTCAGGTCGCAGGTCAGCATCTCGATTGAGGCCGCGCCTGCGCCGAGGCCGACGGTGACTGTGAATTCCTTGTTCTTCAATACTTGGGTGGCGGCTGCCTCCGCCTCTTTGCCAAGGCCGAAGCCGTATTCCACCAAGAGCGCATCATCAAAGGCGATGGCCACCCGCTCCGGCTGGAATTTAGCCCCGGAGCGACCCAAGGCGGCGATGATCCGGCCCCAGTTCGCATCTTCGCCGAAAAAAGCGGTTTTCACCAAAGGCGAATTGGCGATGGTGCGGGCGGCGTTGACTGCGTCCTCCTGCGTCGCCGCGCCTTCAATGCGGATTGTCACTAATTTGGTTGCGCCCTCGCCATCGCGGACGATCTGCCGCGCAAGGTCTTTAAAGATACCGTGCAAAGCCGCAGTGAAAAGGGCGAGCTGCTCCGGGCGGCTCTCGTCAATCAGCGGATTGCCTGCCGCGCCGTTGGCCAAGCAGAGCACGGTGTCGTTGGTCGAGGTGTCGCCGTCCACGGTGATCCGGTTGAAGGACAGATCGGCCCCGCTGCTGACCGCTTGTTGCAATGCAGGCTGGTCGATGTTCGCGTCGGTGATGGCGAAGCAGAGCATGGTCGCCATGTTCGGCATGATCATCCCTGCCCCTTTGGCGCAGGCGAGCAGATTGACCTCCGCGCCGTCAATGCTGATTGTGGCCGAAGCGATCTTTGGCACGGTGTCCGTGGTCATGATCGCCCGTGCCAATTCGTCAAAGCCATCCTCAGACAGGCTGTCCGCCAGTTTTGGCATGGCTGCGGCAAAGGGGGTGAGATCAAGCTGTGCGCCGATCACGCCGGTGGAGGCCACCTGCACCAGCTCCTCGTCAATTTTCAAGGCATGGGCCGCCAGCGCACCCACGGAGCGGGCCATGCGCATTCCTTCCTCGCCGGTGCAGGCATTGGCGTTGCCGCTGTTGACAACAATCGCCTGCGCCTTGCCGGCGCGCAGCCGCTCCATGCCTAAGAGCACCGGCGCGGCCTTGACCACGCTGCGGGTGAAAACCGCTCCAACTGCCGCCGGAATATGAGAATACAGCAGGCCAAGATCCAGCCTGTCTTTGTAACGAATGCCAGCCTGCACCGCAGCGGCATAAAATCCTTTAACCTTCATGCAACACCTAAATTTTTCTATTTTTTCTGCCTGCGCTCACAAGATGCGCTCATCTTAGCACAACGCGGCAGTTCTGTACAGAGTGTTATAGCTAAAGCGGTGTAAAATGACTGCAGCTGGAGCAGCATAACATGTTTCTCCTGCAAGCTTTGCGCCGCAGGGGCAGGCCCCTGCCCCGATGTCTGAAACAGGCGGCATGTCTTTCACCATATTAAATAAAAGGGATCCCTTTTGACATGCAAAATGGTGCCATTTTGACTCTCAAAAGGGATCCCTTTTGATTCCCAAAATGGGTGGCTTTTGATTCCCAAAATGGGTGGCTTTTGATTCCCAAAATGGGTGGCTTTTGATTCCCAAAAGGCAGGCCTTTTGATTCGCAAAAGGCCTGCCTTTTTGATTCGCAAAACAAACGGCATGTGTCACGCATGTATTGCCGGAGCAGCATGACATGGTTCTCCTGTAGCCTTTGCGCCGCAGGGGCAGGCTCCTGCGCCTGCCCTCCTCATTCCAGGGCGGACACAGGGGGCTGCCCCTGCGGGATGGACAATCTGGCGCAGGGCAAGGGAATCATTTTATGATGCTCCAGCTGTAGCATCCGCCTTGACCGCAAAATTTACCGAAGGAACTGTTTCGCTCCGGCGGCAGATATGCTACAATTCTGCCAAATGTTTTTTTTATAGGAGTTGCGCAGTTGGTTTTGCAGCCAGTTGATTCTTATGGAGCCGGCGACTTATGCGGCAGGGATCAATCTGCTGCAATAATTAAACTTCTGTTTTCAGGTGCGTAACTCCTGTTTCTCTCAAACACGGGAGTCTGTTTATGACAGCTGATGAGAAAAAAATCGAGAAAGCCGACAAAGACAAGGATAAAACGAGCGAGCCAGTGCGCCTCCATGAAGGAACTGCGGCTAAAAATATCAAGAAGAAGGAGAAAAAAGACCGCCGCGCCGTCTGGATAGACGAAGAAACGCTGGAATATGAGACCGAGCTGAAGACCCTCCAGATTGAACTGATGAAGCTCCAGCTCCACATCAAGGCTGTCGGCATGAGAGTGCTGGCGATTTTTGAGGGCCGCGACGCGGCGGGCAAAGGCGGAACCATCAAGCGGATCAATGAATTCCTCAATCCGCGCACCACCCGCGTGGTCGCCCTGTCCAAGCCCAGCGACACCGAAGTGACGCAGTGGTATTTCCAGCGCTATGTCTCGCACCTGCCTGCGGCGGGCGAGCTGGTGCTCTTTGACCGTTCGTGGTACAACCGGGCGATGGTTGAGCCGGTGATGGGCTTCTGCACCGATGAGCAGCACAAGCGTTTTCTGAAAGATGTGCCGCTGTTCGAGCAAATGCTGGTCAAAGACGGCATGATCCTCTTCAAATTCTACTTCTCCGTTTCCAAAGAGGAGCAGGCCCGCCGTTTTGAGGCGAGAAAGACCGATCTGCTCAAGCAGTACAAGCTCTCGCCGATAGACAACCTTGCCCAGCAGCACTGGGATCAGTACAGCGTCAAAAAATTCCAGATGCTGAATGAGTCGAACCGCAGCCTCAGCCCGTGGACGATCATCCGCTCGGACAACAAAAAGAAGGCGCGGCTCAACTGCATGAAACACATATTGGCCCATATAGACTACCCGGAAAAAATTGCGGCGGAACAGCTGCAAACCGACCCGGAGATTGTCATTTCCGGCATTGACGAGATTCAGCACATGGAAGAGCATCTCTTCAAGCCGGTGCTGCTCCGGGGCTGAGCAACTTACAGCGGGAGAACGCCGGTGATCAGCTTCAGCGTCATTTTTTGGATTTTCATCCTGATCTTCGCCTTGGTCGGCTCGCTGCGCGGCTGGAGCAAGGAGCTGCTGGTGATGTTCAGCATCATCTTGGCCCTGTTCATCATTCAGGTCATCCAGAGCTATGTCCATCCTGTCTCCCGAATGCTGGCCTCCAGCGACTCGTCAGGGCAATTTTGCCTGTGGTCAATACTGCTCACCGCCTTCGCCCTTGCCGGGTATCATATCCCTGGCGTGCACAAGCTGGCCGGGGCAAAACTGAACACTCCCCGCGACCGCCTGCAAGACTGGCTGCTTGGATCAATCCTCGGTGCCTGCAACGGCTATCTGCTGGTGGGCACCATCTGGCACTACCTGCACACGGCGGGCTATCCTTTCTCAGCCACGCACATGGCCGCGCCCAAGCCGGGCACGCCCGCAGGCGAGGCGGCCCTGAAGCTCATCGCCTGGCTGCCGCCCAACTGGCTGGGCGTGCCGGAGATTTACTTCGCTGTGGCCATCGCCTTCACGATCATCGTCATCGTTTTCATCTGACCAAAACAGACAGCATGTTCGCCAAGCATATCGCCGTGATCGGCACCGGCTACTGGGGTAAAAATCTTGTCCGCAATTTTTATAATCTCGGCGCGCTGCGCACGGTCTGCGACATCAGCCAAGAGGTTGTGCGCAGATTCAACGAGCTGTATCCGGGCACCGTCGGGGCGCAGTCTTTCAGCGAGGTGCTGGCGGACAGCGAGGTGCAGGGTGTGGCCTTGGCCACTCCGGCAGTCTCACATGCGCTGCTGGCGCGGGAGGCATTGCTGGCTGGCAAGGATGTGTATGTTGAAAAGCCGCTCTGCCTGAGCGAGGAGGAGGGCGCGGAGCTGATCGCGCTGGCCGAAGAGCAGGGCCGCATTCTCATGGTCGGCCATCTGCTCTGGTATCATCCGGCAGTGCTGAAGCTGAAGGAGCTGATTGACGCGGGCGGGCTGGGCCGCATCCAGTACATCTACTCCAACCGGCTCAACCTGGGCAAGCTGCGGCGGGAGGAGAATGTCCTCTGGTCGTTCGCGCCGCATGATATTTCCGTTATCCTTGGCCTGCTCGGCGAAATGCCAGAATCCATCCAAACCCAAGGCGGCAACTACCTCCACCGCAAGATTGCAGACACCACCGTCAGCCTGCTCAACTTCGCCAGCGGCGTGCGGGCGCATATCTTCGTCTCTTGGCTGCATCCCTTCAAGGAGCAGAAATTAGTGGTGGTTGGTGATAAGAAGATGGCGGTCTTTGACGACACCGCGCCGTGGCCGGACAAGCTTCTGCTCTATCCGCATTCGGTGGAGTGGGCGGGCAACATTCCGGTGGCGCGCAAGGCCGAGGCGGACCGTGTGTCTTTGACCGAAGGGGAGCCTCTGCGGGCCGAATGCCAGGCCTTCCTTGACGCGATGGCCAGCCGCAAACCGCCGTACACCGACGGCAAAGAAGGGTTGAATGTGCTTAAGGTGCTCAACCGCTGTCAGCAGGCCTTGGAAAGCGGGGCGACAGTGGCGGTCGAACAGGCGGAGGAGAAAAACTGGCAGGCCCATCCCAGCGCGATTATTGACAAGGCCGCTGTCATCGGTCATGGCACAAAAATTTGGCATTTCAGCCACATCTTGGCCGGATCAGAAATCGGCCCGGAATGCAGCATCGGCCAGAACGTGGTCATCGGCCCGAAAGCGAAAGTCGGCAAGGGCTGCAAGATTCAGAACAACGTCTCGGTCTATGAGGGCGTGACGCTGGAGGATTATGTCTTCTGCGGGCCGTCCATGGTCTTCACCAATGTCTATAATCCGCGCTGCGAGTTCCCGCGCAAGAACGAGTACCGCCAGACTTTGATCAAGCAAGGCGCGACGCTGGGCGCGAACTGCACCGTGGTCTGCGGCA
>NZ_JBLWEP010000015.1:0-12218 GCF_048287355.1 Candidatus Electronema sp. TJ | reverse complement strand
CTGCTGGTGCGCTGCTGTTTTATCATGAGCAGGCAGATAGTCACGGTCAGCCCGTCCTTGCAGCAAACCTTGGCTGCATACTTCCCTGCCTTTGCCGACAAGATCAGCGTGATAGCCAACGGCATCGCTCCGGCCTTTTTCGCAGCGGGTGAGAGGCGAGACTATGCCGCCGCACCGCCGCGCTTTCTCTACGCCGGCAATCTGCTGCCCGGCAAAGGAGTGCAGGTGATTCTTGAGGCGGCGGCAGCTTTGTCCGAAACAGATTGGCTCTTGGACATCGTCGGCGACGGGCCGGAGCGAGAAAAGCTGGAGATATTCTGCCAAGCAAACGATCTGAGCGGCAAGGTGCGCTTTCATGGCGCAGTTGCGCCGGAGCGGATGCCGGAGTTCATGGCTAAGGCGGATGTTTTTGTTTTCGCCAGTTTTGCTGAAGGCAGGCCAAACGTGGTGCTGGAAGCAATGGCTGCTGGGCTGCCAGTGCTGGCCAGCAGCATTCCAGCAGTGCAAGACTTGATCACGCCGGGCAAAGAGGGGTTGCTCTTCCCGCCCGGCGATGCGCGGCAATTGGCCGTGCAGATGACGCAGCTTCTCAGCAGTTCGGCAGAACGGCGCAGCATGGGCGAGCAAGCCCGCCGCACTGTGGCCGAGCTCGGCCTGCGCTGGGAGGAAACAGGGCGCAGGTATGCCGCGCTCTACGAGAGTGCAGTTAGTTCGGCAAATCCTCTGTCGTGCCCAGCACCTTCGCGCTGATCGTCCGCCTTGTCTTTTCGTCCGGCTCCGGCTCCTTCCAGCTGATGAATTGCTCGGTCACTCGCATGTAGTCGCCGTTGTCCTGCTTGCACTGAGCGCAGACGGATTCCGCCTGATCGCGGTACATGATGATCTTGCTGGCCGGTTCGCCTGCCAGGCTCACCGCCGCCATCTTGCGGCAGCCGCAGCTCAGCCGAATCACAGCCACGCCAACCGCCTCCGGGCTGCCTTCCAAGATGCCGGCGATCATCGCCTTCTCGCCCTGCTCCGGGCTTCGTTGTGTCTTTTTTTTAGTAGCCGCCATCGCTGAACGCTGTTTGAGAGATGAATAATGCTCTGCCGCAAAGAAATGCTCCTTTTACTGGCCTGCTGACCGCTGGTCAACAGAAAATTTCCGTCTGCGCTTCCAAGCGGCGCAAATGCGTTCTTGCAATTATACGCCGGGTGGTATAAAATTTTGAATTTACACTCTCTCTCATCTCAGCACTTATCTCCATATGTGCGTTGATCTTCACACCCACTCTGTCTATTCCGACGGCACCGCCACTCCGCTTCAGCTCATCCGCATGGCGGCGGCGAGCGGGCTGGCCGGTTTCGCCCTGACAGACCACGACACGGTGGAAGGCGTGACCGAAACCATGCAGCTGGGCGCGGCGCATGGCGTGGAGGTGATCAGCGGGCTGGAACTCAGCGCACGGCACGGCGAGGGCTGCGTGCACATTCTCGGCTACGGCGTGGACTTGGCCAATCCTCAGTTCTGCGCCGCCCTGTCCCGGCTCCAGCAGGGACGCGCCGAGCGCAACGTGCAGATATTGGACAAATTAGTCAAGCTCGGCATCGCCATAACGCTGGAGGAGACCGAGCGGCTCTCCGGCTGCGGCCAAACCGGCAGACCGCACATCGCCCGCCTGCTGCTGGCCAAAGGCTATGTGCAGAGCTTGAACCAAGCCTTCACTCTCTACCTCGGCAGAAACAAAGCGGCCTGGTGCGGGCGATTTGCCTATTCAGCAGCGGAAACCATTGCTATAATACACGAAGCTGGCGGCGTGGCAGTGCTGGCCCATCCCGGCATCATAGACCCGGAGCTGAAAGCCCAGCCGCAGCTCATCCGTGAGCTGGCCGAACGGCATTTAGACGGATTGGAGATTCACTATCCCGGCCACAATTACACCATGGTGCAGCTCTTCATCGGGCTGGCCAAGCAGCATGGCCTGCTGGCCACCGGCGGCAGCGACTATCACGGCGACAGCCGCATCCGGGGTTTGGCCGGCAGGGCGACCGGTTTCTTTCCGCCCGACTCGATCATGGAGCAGCTCCGTGATCGCCTGCGCACGCGCACCCGAACCTCGACATTTAACGCATCAGACCATGCAGACCATACTTGTTGTTGACGATGAGCCGAATTATCTGATTGTTCTTTCCGAACTGCTGCGCGACGAGGACTACGAGGTCTTCACCGCCGACTGCGGCCCGGCTGCCTTGAAAGTCGCCCGCGAGACTGACCTCGATCTGGTGCTGACGGACATGAAGATGCCGGGCATGGACGGCATCGAGCTGCTGGCCAAGCTGAAAGAGTTCAACCGCCATCTGCCGGTGATCCTCGTCACCGCCTACGCCGAGGTCGGCAAGGCGGTGCAGGCCATGCACCTCGGCGCGTTCACGTATTTGGCCAAGCCTTTCTCTAACGAGGCTCTGATAGCCGCCGTGCGCAAGGCGGTGGAGCATTACAGCCTGATCCGCGAGGTCAACCGGCTGCGCACCGAAGCCACCTACAAATCCGGCTTCGGCGGCATGATCGGCAAGAACCCGAATATGCAGGCTGTCTATCGGCTGATTGAGAAGGTGGCTCCGGCACTGTCTTCAGTGCTGATCACCGGCGAGTCCGGCACCGGCAAAGAATTAGTCGCCCGCGCCATCCACAACCTCAGCCCGCGCAAGGAGGCCCCGTTCATCTCTGTCAACTGCGCCGCCCTCTCCGAGCACCTGCTCGAAAGCGAGCTGTTCGGGCACGAGAAAGGCTCCTTCACTGATGCTGCCTACATGCGCAAAGGCCGCTTCGAGCTGGCCGACACCGGCACGCTGTTCCTTGATGAAATAGGGGAAATGGCCTTGCCCCTGCAAACCAAGCTCCTCCGCGTCCTGCAAGAAAAAGCCTTTGAGCGGGTGGGCGGCAGCAAGACGATCCACATTGACGTGCGCATCCTCGCCGCCACCAACAAGGATCTGAAGGACGAGGTCGACAAGGGCAATTTTCGCGAAGATCTGTACTACCGCCTCAATGTCATCCGCATTCAGATGCCGCCGCTGCGCGAGAGGGTGGATGACATCCCAGCCTTGGTGCAGCATTTCTTGGAAAAAAACAGCCAGCGACTGGGCAAGGAGAAGTTCGAGATCACGCCGGAGGCCATGCGGCTTTTAGTCAGCCTGCCGTGGGAAGGCAATATCCGCGAGCTGGAGAACACCATCGAGCGGGCGGCCATCCTCTGCAACAATTGCCGCATCGAGGCTGAGGATGTGCAGCCGGATTCCAGTCAGCTGCCTTCAGCGCAGGAATGGAGTGCCGGAGTGGAGCTGGAGCAGTTCGTGCCTGCCGGGCTGCCATTGGCCGACATCCTCAACGGCATCGAGGAGAAACTCGTCCGCCAAGCCTTGGAGGAGTCGGAGCAGGTGCAGGCCAGAGCGGCGGAAAAGCTCGGCATCACCAAGAGCCTGCTGCAATACAAGATGAAGAAGTACAATCTTCAGCGGAAGAAAAAATAGCCCGGCTCACTGCGGCAGCAAGGCCAGCACCAAGCCCGCCAGAAAGGCCAGCTTTTCTCTCAGCCAAGCCCACACCGCCGCCGCCAGCCCGCTCGGCTCCTCGTCTACGGCCTTGCCGTCCAAACGGTCTCGCAGGCGGCTAGCCCGTTTTTCCGGGGCCGGGTGGCTGGAAAGAAAATGGTGCCTGCTGCCCAGCGTGGCCAGCTTGCGCAGGGCAGTGACCGCCGCCTCACCATCTTGCCCCCGGCTTTTGACGAAGGCCAGACCGTAATCATCCGCCTCGCGCTCCTCCTGCTGGGAAAACTGGGCGTTGAGCAATGCTTCAGCAAAATCTCCCAAGACCGAGCGGGCGATGTCTCCGGCTGTTCCCTCTTGCTGGGCTGCGACTCCTTTGCGCACCGCGCTGGCCGCGTAGACGAGCATCAGCTTTTTGCGGATGTGCTGGCGAGCCACATGGCCCATCTCGTGGCCGATGACAAAGAGCAGCTCCTGATCGCTCAGCATCTTCATCAATCCGCTGTAGAGACGGATCGTGCCGTCGGCCATGGCAAAGGCGTTGACCTCGTCGGTCAGATAAATCTGCACGTCATAGCTGTTGCCGTCCGCCCGCAGCGGGCCGTTGAGCAGCGCGGCCAGCCGCCGGGCTTCTTGGCTGTCCGGCGGCGCGAGCTGATTTTTGCCGTCTGCCAGCTCAGCGGCTTGGCGGGCGTAGAGCCGCACCTGCTCATCACTGAGCGTGACCGCCTTGAACGCGTCAAGACCGGCCTCCACCGCCAGCTGCGTGTCCACATTTTCACAGCCGACAAACAGCAGCAGAAAAAACGGCAGAAGCAAGAAAGATTTCATCGCGGCAAAATAAAAAAAAGACAGCCGGGCACCCCTGCAACACACAAGAAGTTTCGCTGCCGCTGCTTCCTTCCGGACCTGACGGGGTTCACGATTCCTTGTTGCGCAGGACCCGGCTGTCAAACTTGGGGTCATCTGTCAAATATGGCGGAGAGGGTGAGATTCGAACTCACGGTACTTGCGTACACACGCGTTCCAGGCGTGCACCTTAAGCCGCTCGGTCACCTCTCCTGAGCTGTGAAAAGCAACAGTCGGGACAAAGCTGCTCTCACCTTCCGCAGCCGCCTTGTGCTTCGCGGCATTGCTGCTTGCCGTCCTTTTTAAACCAAGTCCGGCTTTTTGACAACAGAAAAAACAGGACGCGGCTCTTTTTCAGCGCCGCTGCCGGAAGAAGTCCTTGAGGATGCCGCCGCATTCTTCCGCCCGCACCCCGCCAGTGACGCTGAAGCGGTGGTTCAGACAGCCGTCGCCGCCGATGCGGTAGACCGACTGCACACCGCCGCTTTTCGGATCCGCCGCGCCAAAGACAATCCGGCTGACGCGGGCGAAAAGCAGGGCCGCCGCGCACATCGGGCACGGCTCCAAGGTCACGTACAGGGTCGAGCCGGGCAGGCGGTAGTTGCCAACCAAGGCTGCCGCCATGCGCAGAACACGGATTTCCGCATGGCCGACAGGATCATTGGCTGCAACGCAGCAGTTGCCTGCCCCGGCCAGCAGGCTGCCGTCGGCACTGACCAGCACCGCGCCCACCGGGACCTCGTTTTGGGCCGCAGCGTGAGCCGCATGGCCAAGAGCTTGGCCCATGAACAAATCATCCTGCCGCTCATCACCCAGCGGCAGAGAAAACGCGACAGCAGCAGCCCTCACGCGTTCGCCTCAGCGCACCTTCACCGACTTTTTCGCCACTGAATAGCGTTTGTCGTTCACCCCGTCTTTGGGAATGCCGAAGGTGTCAATGGCCTTGGGCGGGAAGAGCAGATAGATCAGCTCCGCCTCGATCTCGCTGATCTCCGGGCTGTAAATCGGATAGCTCAGGCTGCGGGTCTCGCCCACTTTGAGGCGGGTGTCAAAGGCCAGACCTTCCGCAGCCCACGACGGCACCCCGACTTTGTCGCCTGCCTTGAAGGCTTTGAAGAAGACTGCCTGCTTGTCCTCCTTGAGCGGGTCTTCCTTGAAATTCTCCCAGATCACCGCGCCGTTTTTGTCCTTGGTCCGCACCTTGACAAAGGCCATCCGCATCGGGTTGGTGGACGGGAAGGTGTGTTCGGTGATGTTTTTCACGGTCACGACAACAGCCCGCTCCTTGCCGCCGCCCTCGATCTTCAGATCCAGAGCCGCCGCCTTTTGCAGCATGTCCAGATCATGGCCGCCCAGCACCCGGTGCGAGGCATGAATTTTGGCTGTTGAGCCAACCGCTGGAGCACCCTCGGTCGGCGGCATATGGCAAGTCACGCAATTGCCTATGCCTTCCTCAGTCATCACGCAGACCGGCACCTCGTGCGGGTTGATGTACTGGCTGTGGCAGCCCATGCAGACCTTGCCGTCAGCGAAAAGCGGCGACTGGGCAGTGGGATGCGGTGCTTTGGGGTTGGCTGGTCGGCTGGTGTGGTATGCGCCGTCTTTGCCCAAGGTGTATTGATCAAAGTTCTTGCCCTTGTCGACCGCCTCGATGCGATGGCAGAAAGTGCAGCCCACTCCGTCGGTCTGCGTCCAGTTGCCGCTGTCTGGCGCGGCCTCGCCGCTCATCAGGGCCTTGAGATTGTCGGCCATTGGCGCGTGGCAGGCCGCGCAGTGGTAATTGGCTTTTTTGCCCTGATCGGTCAGAAACTTGCTGAAGGCCTGATGCATGGCCTTGTGCGCGGAATCTTCATGCACAGAAGACTTGGCATGGAACGACTCCTGCCATTCCTTGTAGATTTCCGAATGACAGGCGGCGCACTGCTCGGATTTCTCCAGCGGCGCGGCCCCTTCAGGAATGTTGTGGGCCTGAGCGGCGGCGGACAGGCTGATGAGCAGGGCAGCGGCGGCAGGCGCGAGGACTTTGGACTTCATGGCTGCGTTCTCCTTGGGATGAAAAAAATGTTTGTTTCTGCTGTAATGGCGGAAAAACGCTATTCTACCGCCGCCGTGCTGAAAAGCAAGCAGGAAGAGCGGAATTGTCTCAGCCTTTCATCCGCTTTTTAAGGTCGAGAATGGGCGTGCCGTTGATGATGTCCAGGCCTGAGACTTCTATGCTGCCGCCGTTCACGGCCAGCACGCGCAGCTCGGAAACTGCGATCGGGTTGGGCCGCATCGGGCTGCGGGTGGCGAACACGCCATGCAGGCCCTTTGTTCTGTCGCCGCGCGGATAGACCTTGAGCGTGCTGCGGTCAGCGAGATGGAGCCAGAACAGCGTGGTTATCGTCTGCCCGGCAGCGATGCCAGCCAGCCCGTCATGATATTCGGGGAAGATTTCCAGAACGCCTGTGCGCTCGGATTCATCGTAAAAAGGGGGCGCATCCTCTGGGCGGAGGATGTCGCAATGAACCACGCCGATAAAACGGACTTCAGCCTGCTGCATGATGTCTATTCGCTCCAAGTGAAGGGTGCAAGGGAAACAGCGGCTGGTTGCAAGACGCTTTCGTTGCTGCGCGGCCAGCCTGCATCGGTCTGCTGCTCGGCAACAAGGAGTTTCTGCCGAGCACTAATTCTTTGCTGCCAAGCCGCAACCTTCTGCTGTTTGGCAACAACCTTCTGTTGTTCAGCCGCAGCCTTTTGTTGCTCGGCAAACAAAAGCTGCTGCCAAGCAGCACAAGGTTGTTGCTCAGCAGCAAAGAGCTATTGTCGGGCAGAAGAAGGTTGTTGTCAAGCAACACAAGGCTGCTGTTTAACAAAAACTCTTTGCTGTCAAGCCGCAGCCTTGTTCTGCCAAACCGCTTCCGGCTGCTTCTGGCTCAGCTCAGTCCAATGCGCCGGGCTGCTGCGTCCCCAGCTTGTCCGTCAGCATCTCCACCTGCTGGCGGACGCTGCTTTTCTGGGCGATGTCGCGGCTGACAGCCTTGATGGCGTAGAGCACGGTGGAATGATCGCGGTTGTAGAGGCTGCCGATGTTTGCCAGGGACTCTTCAGTGTATTTGCGGGTCAGATACATGCCGATCTGCCGGGGGAAGGAGACCGCCTGCTTGCGCGAGCGGGAGAGCAGCTCGTCAATGGAGACCCGGAACTGGCTGCTGACCAGCTCGCGGATGGTTTCGCCGTTGAGGCGTTTGCCCCTGCCGCCTTGATCAAAGCTGACCAGACCTTCCAGCACCTCGCGCACCATGTCCGTGTCCGGCTGAGTGTTGCAGAGGCTGGCTTTGGCCCGCAGACCGAGCAGCGCGCTCTCAATCCGGCGGATGTCGCCCTGAAGATGCTCGGCAAGCAGATGGACATGATCATCCCCCAAGGACAGGCAGCTGGTGGCGGCCTTGTGCCGGATGATCGCCGCTCTGGTGCTGTACTCCGGGGCCTTGATGTCTGTGACCAGACCGGAAGTCATGCGCGAGCGGAAATCCTCGTCCACGCCGTTGAGCGAGCGCGGAGCCACTGCCGAGGTGAGGATGACCCTTTTGCCGGCCTTGATCAGATAATCAAGAATGTTGTTCAGCTCCTCCTGGGTCTTGGTCTTGCCGCTCAAAGTGTGGACATCCTCGATCAGGAGCAGGTCGCAGCCCTGAATGAACTTGCCGGAGAACTGCTCCATGCTGTTCTCGCGGATGCACTTGACCATCTCGGCAGAGAACTGCTGGGCAGTGAGATAATGCAGACGGGTCTGCGGCGCACGGAGCATCACCTGATGCGCCACTGCCTGGGTGAGATGACTTTTGCCCAAGCCGGTGCCGGAGGTGAGGAACAAGCTGTTGCCAAAGGACGGATCTGCGTCAGCAATAGCCCGGCAGGCGGCGCGGGCCATCAAATTGGACTGACCAACCATGAACTGCTCAAAGGTGTAGCCCGGATGAAGCGAGCGCACCGAGGCCTTGAACTTGCTCATCCCTGGCAGGCGGAGCTGGCCGGAGCCGTTCGCCTCCTGCTGGGGCTGCGGCGCGGCGGCAACGGTCAGCAAGACCGCAGGCGGCGAGCCGGTCAAACTGCTCAGGCTTGCTTCAATCAGCTTCAGATAGCGGTCACGAACCCAAGCGCAAAAGAAGCGGTCTGGGCAGGCGATTTCCAGCATCTGCTGCGTCTCGCGCACGCAGGAGATCGGGTTGATCCAGAGGCTGTACTCGCTGACAGGCAGTGCGGAGGCCAGAGTTTGTTTGACAGTTTCCCAAAGCATAGGAGGAAGTTCGGCAAGAGTGAGGCTGAGGCAAGGCTGCATTACGTTGTACCTGAAAACAGCCGGAGCCGTCAAAAACGATACAGCCCGATTTGCCTTTCCACAAACCAGCTGCCGGCTCGGACTGCCGCCGCTGGATTTTCACCGCCTTGTGCGGCAGTCTGCGGCGAAACCCTGCGGAATGCTGGCTTTTTATCTGCTGCCGAAACATCCTCTCTCTTTCCAGTGCCTTGTCTTGACGCAGCCTGCTTTCGCCGCCGACCGCCGTTTGAAAAAATCTTCGCCATGCTCATCTAATCTCAACCGTTCTCTGAAAAGCAGCCTTTTCCGCAGAAGAGGCAGGCGGAGCAGGATAGGTACCCAATCCCTTGCGCAAGCGCGGCTTGTCTGCTACAAAATAAGCAGAGGCGGCTCAGCAATTGGACAGCAAAGGAGAGAAAATGAAACGTGCGGTCAAAAGGAAGATCTTGGCGGGCTGCCTGCTGGCAGCCCTGTTTTGTCCAGCGGCAGGCAGGGCGAATTCTTCGTCGGATGTGACAGTCACGCTGCCGCCGACACATCCGGCCGCAGCAGCCGTCTTGAGCGAGCGGGCCGGACAGCTGAAGGCGCAGGGCAGGCTGGACGAGGCGGAAAAGCTCTATCTGCAAGCCTTGGCAATCTGGGAGACCTCTCTGGGCAAGGAGCACCCGGCAGCGGCGAAGGGATTGAGCAATCTGGCTGAACTTCGCAAGGCGCAGGGACGGCTGGATGAGGCGGAGGCTTTGCACCGCCGCGCTCTTGCTCTCTGGGAGAATGCGCTCGGCAGCGGACATCCGTCCGTCGGCTTCAGCCTGCGCAGTCTTGCCCTGCTGCATGAGGCGCAAGGACGGCTGGACGAGGCGGACACTGTTTGCCGCCGCGCTGAAACTATTCTCAAAAATTCGCTTCCAGTCATGCCCGACGAGCTGCTGACAGATTGCCGCCGCATCCGGCAGCGGCTGGTCAAGTAGATAACGTCTTGGCTGTCAAGAGGTAAGACATCCAGACAGGCAAGACGGCGCATATTTTGGCTGGTAAGGGAGACGTGTTTTCAGCACGTAGTGACAACAGCGGCCATGTACAGCACAGCCCGAAGTTTGGCCGGACCTGTCTTCGAGAGGCGCGTCGACCGGCACCAGGCCCAAATAACACATGCAGGGAAGCATGGATTTTTCAAGATGTTACAGGTCACAACTTGGGTTAACATAAGCACCTCCCAGCGCATTGCAACAACTTTGTCCGCTTGCAGGTAAAATATTGGCAAACTATGCCCGATAAAGCTGCATCCAGCAATGAACCTTCAGCAGGCGGAACGGCCTGCGCATTTATTTTGGCAAAGTTGAGCTGCGGGTGGCAGAGATTGTCGCGGCAGAGAAAATCGCCAAGGCTGAAAAGCTGCTCAAGCTGACGCGGGTATCGCCAAGCATTATCAGCCGGAAGAGCTGATCGGGCGCAAGGTGATTATTGTGGCGAACCTGAAGCCCGCCAAGCTGATGGGAATTGCCTCGCAAGGCATGGTGTTGGCAGCGAAGGAGAAGGACGCAGATGGCAACGAGCGGTTAGTGCTTTCTGCCGTGGCTGCGGATAGTGCCGTTGGATCGAGGGTAGCATAAGAGGGAAATGGGTGTTCACGCTCCGGCGTGGAAATGATATTGCTACAGACTGTGCGGCTGTGACCAGCAAGCTGCCGGAGTTGAAGACGGTTGCGCAGGAAGAGCTGGCTTTCCCTGTTGACAGAGGCAGTCCCGATAGTTATCTGACTCATCAGGCAGCACCGTAAATTGGGCATCGCTCCGTTCTCTCCAATCTATATCATTAACTTGTTATGCAAATCAAACTATGCCAATAGTAAATTCAGGCCTTATTGGATTTGATGACTTCGAGCAGCAATTGTTTCTTGAAGGAACCATGCATATCCATCGGATTTTTCCGTTTGAACGGTTTGTTGATCTCGTTCGAAACCAATGGCTCGCTTTGGTCCGGCCTTCATGCTGGGAAGACCCCTTCGAAAATCCGTTCAACCGAATGATTACGGAGGCATTAACGGGTAAGAAGCTTCGACTTCCTCATTTTGAATCAATGCTCTTTGCTCAATGCTGGTCCTTTTCCGGTGAATCAGATGCAATGTGGCGCATTTACTCCACCGATAGACGCGGGATATTGGTAACGGCATCTGCTCAGGCCCTCTTAACCCTAGGAAAGCCGCAGTTCGAACCTCCAATGGAACAGGTGTTTCTTGGAAAGGTACAGTACAAATCTCAAGCCGAGTTGAAGGAAATGCTTGAATCTCAAGATTTCCTTCGCAATGTCCTTAGAGCACCAGCGTATTCGCCTGTTTCATCTAGTGTTATTCTTTATAAACGCGACTCCTTCAAGCATGAGGAGGAAGTAAGGTTGATTCTTTCTCGGCATATTTCCGAAGTACCTGGCGATATAGCCCGTTTTCAAATTCCGTTAGATAAAGTCATATTAAAGGTAACTTTGGATCCAAGACTCAGTGACGAAGAATTCGAGCGATATAGTTATTTAATTGACAAGATAGGATATAATGGACACATAGAGCGTTCATCGCTCTATTCCGTACCAGACTTTAATCTGGAAATACCCAGCATAGAGTGGTTATATGAAATCCCCATCCTCCCTGCTGCTTCCTGAAAAACATCGAGGGTTCTTTCTGGAAAACTTCGCTCGATGTCACAGCGCGTAGGCTGGGTTAGGTTAAGCAATAGCGAAATCCCAGCCTGTCCATTATCTTCATCCAAATTGCCTGCGCAGCGCGGCTTGTTGTGATGCCTCAGATGTGAAGGCGATGCAGCGCGTTTAACACCTATCAGTCATTCCTTGTTTGAAATGAGACGTTCTAAATTTGAAATAAGGCGTTGCAAACTTCAAACGAGCCATTTCAAACTTGCAACGGGTCACGGCCCGGAGCCGCGAGGCATTTGTTGCTTGAAAGGGGCCATTTTAAACTTTAAATGAGCTGCGGCAATTCCCGACACGGCGTATATATAGTTTTTCAAACCGTCTAAAGAATGAAATACTATGAACCTATCCCACTAATGCCTGAAAGGTGTTAAACTGCTCTCTCCAAGGAGGGCAGAGCATGTCAGGAAGATTTGAGGGAATGAGCGATGCGGAATGGAAGCTGTTTGAGGACATTTTTCCCGAAAAAGAAAGAAAAGGCCGTGGAATGCCTGCGGCGCATCCGCGCAAGGTTTTGAATTCGCTGCTGTTCATTTTGACAACCGGCTGCCGCTGGTGCGACTTGCCCAAGGGTGTACAATGGGCATCAAAAAGTTCAGCTCATCGCTGGCTGAAGACTTGGCATTCCGATGGAACGATTGACAAATTGAAAGCCCGGATTCTCGGAGCCGCCCAGAACGGGGGGCTGATACAGTGGAATTCAGGAGCCGTTGACGGCTCTTTCTCTTCCGGCAAAGGCGACGGAGCTGAAGTTGCGTATGGATATAAAGGAAAGGGTGTTCTGATCCATCTTCTTGTTGATGCGCAAGGAATGCCTTTGTCAGCATTTTCTGCTCCTGCGGAT
>NZ_JBLWEP010000014.1:8537-25456 GCF_048287355.1 Candidatus Electronema sp. TJ | reverse complement strand
CAGCCGCACGTGCGGCGGCAGGCTGGCTGATGTGCTGAAGGTGAGGACGGCGGAAAAAGGCAGGCCGCCCGGCGCAGGAGCGCGGGCGGCCTGTGTTGTGCTGGAAGGGAAGCGGACAGCTCAGTCCGGGCAGACCGATTTGTGGAACACGTACTCGCCCTTGTCGCTGATCTTGACGATCACCGCGCATTTCTTGGGGTCGCCGCTGCCGGAGAAGGTCATCTTGCCGGTGATGCCGTCAAAGTCTTTGATCTGCGCCAGCGCGTCGCGCACTGCTTTGCGGTCGTCCTTGATGCTGCCGCTCAGCGTCTTGAGCGAGGAAATCGCCTGCTGCGCCAAGCTTAAAGCGTCCCAAGTCAGCGCGGCCACGTCATCGGGCACGTAGCCGTATTTGGCCTTGTAGCGGTCGATGAAGGCTTTCGTCGCTCCCTGCGCTCCGGCGGCGGCGTAGTGGGTGCTGAAGAACTGGCCGTAGCAGGCTGCGCCGCAGAGCTGCACGGTCTCGGCGGAACCCCAGCTGTCGCTGCCGACGATCGGCCCCTTCCAGCCCAATGACTTGGCCTGCTGGACGATCAGCGCCACTTCATTATAATACTGCGGGGCAAAGAGCACCTCCGCGCCGGAGTGGATGATCTTGGTCAGCTGGGCGCTGAAGTCGGTGTCCTTGGTGGTGAAGCTCTCATAAGCCACTACTGAGCCTGCGCCGTGCTTGGACTCCCAGGCCTTCTTGAAGAACTCGGCCAGGCCTTTGGGATAGTCGCTGGCCACGTCATAGAGCACCGCCGCCTTGGTGAACTTGAACTCCTCGCTGATGAAGTTCGCCAGTACCGGCCCTTGGAAGGGGTCGAGGAAGCAGGCGCGGAAGACGTAGGGCCGTCCGGCAGTGGTGTCCGGGTTGGTCGACCACGGACTGATCATCGGGGTCTGCTTGTCGTTGGCCACTGCGCCAGCCGGAATGGCCTCCTTGGATGCCTGCGGCCCGATGATCGCCAGCACCTCGTCCTGGGTGATCAGCTTGGTGTTGGCCTTCACTGCTGACTCAGCCTTGGCCTCGCTGTCCTCCACCGCCAAGGCGACCGGATATTTCTTCCCGCCAACCTCGATGCCGCCTGCCTTGTTCACTTCTTCCAGCCACAGCTCCGCTGCGTACTTGGTGCCTTCGCCAACCTTTGGAATGTCTCCAGTGATCGGGGCGTTGACCCCGATCTTGATCACTGTCTGCCGCTCCGAGCGGCAGGAAGCCATTGAGCAGCACAACGCCAGCGCGCAAAGCGCGGCAAACCAGCCTTTCATCGTTTGTCTCCTTTGAATAGTAGTGAAGAGAGAATCCGCCATGGCAGACCGTTACCACAGGAACGCGGCAAGGGCAAGTGCTTTAGTGCCCGCATCTTGACAAGTTCCTCCTTGACTGCCAGCAGGCAGCGATGCTACAATAAAGGTATAAGGAGGCAGAACATCATGGAAAACCTGACTGGACACTTTCTCATCGCCACTCCGCAGATGCCTGACGCGCGCTTCCGGGAGCAGGTGATTTACCTCTGCGCACACAATCAAGACGGAGCGATGGGCGTGGCCATCAACAATCCCAGTCAGGAAATCACCATGCTGGAGATCCTGCTCAGCACCAACATCCCCCTGCCGGCAGGGCCGCTGCCGCCAGTCTACACTGGCGGGCCGGTGGAGATGGAGTCCGGCTTCATTCTGTACAAATCTGAGCAGCAGATCGGCAGCGGGCTGGCCGTCACCAAGAACATAGGCCTGTCCCGTGAATCCAAGCTGCTGGAGGAAATATCAAATGGCCGGGGGCCGAAGGATTTCCTCTTCCTGCTCGGTTATGCGGGCTGGGGGCCAGGTCAGCTGGAAACGGAGCTGATGGACAACTCGTGGCTGACTGTGCCTGGGGATATCAGTGTGCTCTTCCACACCCCGGACGAACAGAAATGGAAAAGGGCAGCCCGCCGCTTCGGCATTGATATTGCCATGTTCAGCGGCATCGTCGGCAATGCCTGAGAAAGAGCAGCAGAAACAGCGCGTCAAGGCGGGCCGCAGCGGGCCGCCTTTCTTTTTATTTCCGCATCACATCGAGGAGGTGCGAATCATGAGGCAGCTGAAGTTCTTGTTCACAATGCTGGCGGGCGTGCTGCTGCTCCTGCCAAGCCGGCAGGCGGCAGCGCAGAGTGTGCAGGTGGAGGTGGTTTCCGATGACGGCTGGACCTTTACGGCCTATCCGGCCAGAGGTTCCCGTGAGGGCAACTGGCGGTCGTATGTCGAAGCCCGCCGCAATGCCCGCTACGGCATCCGGGCAGTCAACAACACTGGCCGCAGGGTCGGCTTAGTCATCGCCGTGGACGGGCGCAACATCATTTCCGGCGACCGATCGACTTTGAGCAGCTCGGAGCGCATGTATGTCCTCGATCCCTACGGCACTGCCACCTATGATGGCTGGCGCACAGGCAGAAACAGGATCAACCGCTTCTACTTCACCAATGAAGGCGACTCCTACGCAGGCGCGTGGGATGACTACAGCGCGATGGGCGTGATTGCTGTCGCCGCCTACGCCGAGCGCAGGCCGCCTGTCCGCCCGCGCCCGCCCCTGTATTCCCACCGTGACGGCGGTGAGCTGCGCTCCGCCCCTGCGCCCCACGGCGACAGAGAGGTGAGTGCGGCGGCTGAATCTGACGCAGGCACCGGCTTTGGAGAGGAAGAATATTCCTCCTCGGTGCGGGTGGAGTTCAGGCCGGAATCCTATCCCTTGGAAAAGCATTTCCTGAAGTACGAATGGAAGGAGACTCTCTGCCGGAAAAACATCATCTCCTGCGATGCTCCGCCCGTCTTCCGGGAAGGAAATCGTTTCTGGCCTGATGCTGGCGGTTTTGTTCCGCCTCCGCCCCGGCGTGACAGGGAAGACGAAAGCTGGGAAGAGGAAGACGGTGCTCCTGACGACCGGGGCCGGCGCAGACGCTGATCCGCGCAGGCGGGGGTGCCTTCTGCTCAGGGTGTAAAGAAAAAAGCTGTCTCCTGAATCGGGAGCGCAGCTTTTCCGTTCCACCTCTGCTTGCCTGCGCAGCGCAAAAGCGGTATAGTGTTGTTTTCCGGCGCAGTCCCGGATGACTTCACTTCCTTCACCGCACTTTCATGAAAAACGTTGAAATAAACACCCTGCCGGGCGGCAAGGCCATTCAGATCGGCCCGGGCCAGCCGCTGCTTCTGATGGCCGGTCCCTGCGCCTTGGAGTCCGGCGACCTCTGCTGGCAGATTGCTTGGGAGATGAAGGCCATCTGCGAGCGGCTGGAAATCTCCTACGTCTTCAAGGCTTCTTTTGACAAGGCCAACCGCACCTCGCTCAACTCCTTCCGGGGGCCGGGGTTGAAGAAAGGGCTGCGTCAGCTCTGCCGCATCCGGCAGGAGATCGGCGTGCCGGTGGTTTCCGACGTGCATGAGGCCAGCCAGATTGATCTGGCCATGGAATGCTTGGACATCATCCAGATTCCTGCCTTCCTCTGCCGCCAGACCGACCTGCTGACAGCGGCGGGCAAATCGGGCCGGGTGGTCAACCTGAAAAAAGGCCAGTTTCTCTCGCCGTGGGACATGAAACACGCGGTGGACAAAGTGCGGGCCGCAGGCTGCGAGCGCATTCTCCTCACCGAGCGCGGTGCCTGCTTCGGCTACAACAATCTGGTGGTGGATATGCGCTCCCTGCCGGTGATGCGCTCCTTCGGCTGCCCGGTGGTCTTTGACGCGACCCATTCGGTGCAGCTGCCCGGCGGCTTGGGCGGCAGCTCCGGCGGCCAGCGCAAGTTCATTCCAACCCTGACCAGAGCGGCGATGGCCGCAGGCATCGACGGTCTGTTCATGGAGGTACATCCAGAGCCGGACAAGGCCCTCTGCGACGGCCCCAACACCATTCCCTTGGACAAAGTGGAGCCGCTGCTGCGGCAGCTGCTGGAGATCCGCAAGACTGTGAGCAAGTTTGCCAATGAATGACGATTGTTGTCCGACTGGCGGCTACTCCGACTGCGCCCTGACCCAAGCCCTGTGCGGGCGGGCGGCGGAACGGAGAAAACCAGTGCCGCGCAGCGCGGCGTGGAAGACCGCCCTGAGCAAGGCGAAAAAGATTGAGCTGCTGCTCTTGGATGTGGACGGCGTGCTGACCGACGGCACGGTATTCTACACCCCTGAGGCCGGCGAGATCAAGGGATTCAACACCCAAGACGGCTTCGGCCTGCGCATCTTGCAGGGGGCAGGAGTCAAGGTCGGCCTGATCACGGCCCGCACTGCCGAAGCAGTGAGCAGAAGGGCCAAGGACTTGAAGATAGAGCATGTCTGCGCAGGCTGCTCAGACAAGGGAGCCGCTTTTGCCGAGATCTTAGCTAAAACTGGTCTCAAGCCGGAACAAGTGGCCTGCATGGGCGACGACTGGCTGGATTTGCCCATGCTGCTGCGGGCGGGCTGCGCCTTTGCTCCGGCCAATGCCGCGCCGGAGCTGCGGCAGAGGGCGGACTATGTCACCGAGCGTGGCGGCGGTCACGGCGCGGTGCGTGAGGTCTGCGAGCTGATTCTTGAGGCCAAAGGCCTGCTGGCGGGCATTCTGGCGCAGCATCTTGGCGGAGCATCTGCATCATGAGCGGCAGCCTGCGCAACCTGCTCTGGCTTGTCCCGCTCGGCCTGCTGCTCAGCAGCCCGCTCTGGCAAGGACCTGCGGCAGAATTCCTCAAGCCGCGAGGAGGCTACGACGCAGCGGCGGAGCAGGCCTACCGTCAGGAGCGGCAAGATTTTCTTATGGAGGACATCGTCCTCACCTTCTGCTCCAAAGGCCAGCAGACTTGGACCGTGAAGGCGGCGCAGGCCCGCACCGGCACAACCGACCGCGAGATTGACATGGCCGAAGTGGATGCCCTGTACAGCAAGCAAGGCGATGATCCCATCAAGGTGACCAGCCGTAAGGGCATTTACCGGATGGACGCGAAGCACCTGACCTTGCTTGATGACGTGGTGCTGGTCAAGCCGGTGCAGCAGGAGGAACTGCGCACCGAGCTGCTCCATTACTACGATGCCGACAAGATGCTGGTCAGCCCGGACAAGATGCGGATCGACGGCCCCAGCCTCAAGCTGCAAGGGGGTGGCATGAAATACGATCTGACCACCAAGGGCTACGACTTTGGCGGGCGGGTGCATGTGGTGATGTGACATCCGCGCCGCAGGCTGCTAGCCTTGCTGATTGATTTCTGTCAGCTGCGTGTTCAGCGTCCACAGGTCGTAGAGATACCCAAGCAGGAAGAGGCCGCCGGTGCAGAACCAGAGGATGGCTGTCAGCCACTTGCCCATGTACATGCGGTGGCCGCCGAAGATGCCGAGAAAGACCAGAAGCAGCCAAGCTGCGTTGTAGTCGAGCAGGCCGGGCGTGAAACGGAGATCGGCCTCCCTGTCCATGCCAGGGATCAGGAACAGGTCGATGATCCAGCCTATGCCCAGCAATCCCAGCGTGCAGAACCAGATCGTGCCAGTGACCGGCTTGCCGTAGTAGAAGCGGTGCACGCCGAGAAAGCCGAATATCCAGAGGATGTACCCCATTGACACGCTGTGCGTTCCTTTTTTGATCATGTCCCTTCTCCCTTGAGCTTGGTGTTTTGCAGCGCGGCTGTCCGCGCCAGTGAAGCCTTGATCCGTTCCTCTGTGATCAGCCCCTGATCCAGCAGCTCCTGCACCGCAGCCGCTCCCTCAGCCAAGGCCGTTGGGCTGCGGCTGAGATTGCCGCCGACAATCAGCATATCCGCTCCAGCCAGCACCGCCAGCCGCACGGCCTCGCCATAGCCATAACGCTCAGTCACGGCCTTCATCTGCAGGTCATCGGTGATGATCAGGCCCGTGAAGCCAAGCTGCCCGCGCAGCAGGGCCGTGACCGCAGGCGAGAGGCTGGCAGGCAGGCCCATAGGCTCAAGGCCGCGATGCACCACAACATGGGCGGTCATCACCGCGTCAGCCAGGCCGTCGCGGATGAGCAGGCGGTACGGCTCCAGCTCAATCTCCTGCCAGTCTTCTGTGATGTCGACAAAGCCGAGGTGCGTGTCGCCTTTCGCGCTGCCATGTCCAGGGAAATGCTTAAGGCAGCAGGCTACGCCATGCTGACGGTGCGCCTCAATAAAGGCCCGGCAGCAGGCTGCGGCGCAGGACGGACTGCTGCTGAAGCTGCGGCCATAACGGGCGATGATCGGGCTGGCTGGGTTGAGATTGAGATCAACGACCGGAGCCAGATTGAAATTGATGCCATGTTCGGCCAGCAACTGAGCCATTGCCGCAGCTGATTCGGCGCAGCGCTCTGGCCCGCAGCGGCCCAGCTCCTCTGCTGTGGGAAAGGCAGGAAAGCCGTCCCGCTCCTTCAGCCGCCGCACTCTGCCGCCTTCCTGATCCACAGCGATTAGCAAGGGCGCGGCAGCCAGCTCGTGCAGCTGGGCGGTCAGACGCTTCAGTCCGGCGGAGGAGCTGAAGTTCTGGATCGAGCCGTCCACGTTGCGGTCAAAGAGTATCACTCCGCCGGGCGGGTTCTGCTGCAAGGCGGTGGTCAGCCAATGGCTGCTGTCAAGGGAGCAGCCGTCGAAGCCGACAAGAAAGAGCTGGGCAAGGTTCATGGAGGCGGCGGCTCGGCAAAAGGCAGCGGCAAGATTTCAGCAAGAACACAACTATACCCTGTCCCGCCCTTCTTGCCAATGTGGAAAAAGCAGGCTATGCTGTCCGCCCATCTCTATAAACGCAACATAAGGAGGAGAATGATGCGTGCAGTGATTCAACGGGTCAGCAAGGCCAGCGTGACTGTGAACGGGCGTGAAACCGGGGCCATTGGCGCAGGGCTGCTGACCCTGCTTGGCGTGCATGAAGCCGACAAACAGCAGGACATCGTCTGGCTGGCGGAAAAGGTCGTCAATCTGCGGATCTTCGACGACGAGGCCGGGCTGATGAACCGCTCTCTTGTCGACACCGGCGGGGCCATGCTGGTGGTGTCGCAGTTCACCTTGCTCGGCGACTGCCGCTGCGGCCGCCGCCCTTCGTGGTCAGAGGCCGCGAAGCCGGAGCAGGCCAAACATCTCTATCTTGACTTCATCGAAGCCGTGAAGAGCTGCGGCATCGTCACGGCCTGCGGCGAATTTCAGGCAATGATGGAAGTCAGCCTGGTCAACTCCGGGCCGGTGACAATGCTGCTGGATTCGCAGAAGAAGTTCTGACAGCAGAGCGGAGCCTGGCTCCGCTCTGTCCTTATGTCAGCCTTATGTCGAGAATGTCAACCAGCCTGCCTGCGTAGCCGCTGCGCACCAGATCAAACAGCGCGTCATAATCGCTCACCCTGACCGTGAGGCTGCTCACCGCCGAGCCGCTGAAGCCTTGCAGCACATAGTCGCTGTTGGCCGCTGCGGTGACCGCCTCGCCTTGCTCCCCTCCGTCCCGCATGTCAAGCAGATTGAGCAGCAGCTGACTGTTGCGGGAGTCAAGCACCGCCTGCACGCGCAGCCGCTCATCCGCCGCAGCCACGCCATCAATAATGCTCGCATACTGAGCTGCTGCCGCGCCGCCCGTCAGAATACCGGCTTCCAGCTCTGGGCTGCCAAGCCCGGTCACAAGCAGGGGCGAGCGCAGCTTGCGGCGGCTGGAGCCGCTGCGCAGCGTGCCGTTCTCGCTGTACCGCGTGGTCAGCGTGACGGTGTACTCATTCTGCCACGGCTGGCTCTGCGCCGGGATGTCCGGCACCAGCAGCACCGTGCTCTTGGAAATCAAGGCGTAGGTGCTCTGCTTCTTCCTCCCGCCTGCTGTCCCTTCAATCACGCAGCCGCAGTCAGCTTTGCTCTCGTCAAAGTTCAAATTGCTGCCAGACAGCTTGAGTGCGCCGTCGGCAAAGAGCACGTCGGCCAGCTTCAGCTTGGTGTCTTCAGTCGCGTTGATCAGCGGCTGCTTAATAACCATCGGCAGCCGCTCAAGTTTGCCCCGGTGACGGATCTCGCGCATGTAGGGCACGGACACGCGCACATTGACCTGAATCAGGTCGTCGTTCTCCGGCAGCGGGTCGTCCGGGCTGTCTAATTTGCCATTGAAGGAGATGCTGAAGGTGAAGGCGTTGGCAAGCGTGACCTGATTGCCGTTGATCAGCTGATTCTGAATCCAAGACATGATCAGCGGGCCAAGCGATTTGATCATCTCCTCGGTGAAATTCGGGTTTGCCGCCGCGATCTCGGCAGCCATTTCGCTGTAGCCGGAGATGCTGCGCGGCACATGGAGGATTTTGTAGGAAGGGGGAGTGGTGAGGGCATTCACTTCTGGCCGCCATTGCATCGTTGCCATGATCGTTCTCCAGTGAAAAAAAGGAAGGTGAGCGCAGCAGGAGGATGTATGCTGACAGCCCAGCTTAAAAAGAAATGCTGATTCTGTCAAGAGCCGTGCTCAAGCTATCTCGAGCGAGTGAAGCAATCTCACTCGAGCGAGACTCTGGGTTTCACTCGAGCGAGACTCTTTGCCTCACTCGAGCGAGTGAGATGCGCAGAGGCAGTGAGGCTGGGTTCTTACTTGCACCGAGCTGGGAAGAGGGGTATTTTAGAGGAAGTGATGTGGCCTTTGCTCAAAACTTAGGCGCATCAATTACTAACCATCGACAGGAGGTCGATATGTCTGACCATCAAATATCGTACATTAATAAATCAAATCGGCAAAGTGCTCACGAGCGAATTTAATCTATAGGGGGATTAAACGCCGACGGCACACGCTGGAAGTTATCTCAGCCTGATGCCATTGCAGGTATTGAATTGGGCAAGTGGCGGTTCTGGGTCAGCGCAAACGGAAAGTCTGTTTGGGTAATTGTTGGTAAGAGCGCGGCAGGCAATAAGTACCTTACATCCGCTAGCCCGCAGGAGGCTGTCCCATTTGCGCAGGTATTATGACAACTGCTATACAGGTGAGCCATCATGATGAATTTGAATCAGTCTGCAACGTGGCAGGAGCTATGCAGCAACAGCAGTCTGCATGACTTGCCGTTCAAGATAGAATCCAATCAGCAAGGACAGCTCCTGATGACACCAGTCAAGGTGTACCATTCTTTGTTTAAAGGGAAGATCACCGGCCTGCTCTATGCTCATATAGAAGACGGCGAGGTGCTGGTTGAATGCGCAGTCCGCACCCAGCAAGGAACCAAGGTGGCTGATGTGGCTTGGGCTTCTTCGCAGCGGCTTGAGCTGATTCAAGATGAGGCGGAATGCTCTGTCGCTCCTGAAATCTGCATCGAAGTCATGTCGTCAGCCAATACTGAAGCAGAGATGCTGGGCAAGAGAACACTGTACTGCGACAATGGTGCGCAAGAGTTCTGGATATGCGACCAGCAAGGCCGGTTCCGCTTCTTCTCTCCTGACAAGGAACTGGCCCGCTCGTTGCTGCTCCCTGACTTTCCTGCAACGATACGGTGAACCAAACAACACAGGCCAAGAAATCATGACCCCACGCATCAAAGATATTCTACACACCGCCCCGGCGGAGCAGCTCATTGAGGCGCAGGGCTGGGTGCGCACCTGCCGCGACTCCGGCAGTCTCTGCTTCATCGAGGTGACGGACGGCTCCTGTCTGGCTGGGCTGCAAGTGGTGGCTGAGCCGAATCTGACCAATTATGAAAGCGAGGTGCGCCGCTTGAGTACGGGCTGCGCGGTCAAGGTCTGCGGCAGGCTGATGGCCTCGCCTGCCAAAGGCCAGGCCGTGGAAGTGCGGGCGGAGAGCTTGAGCGTGGTCGGCCCGGCAGATCCAGAGAGCTACCCGCTGCAGAAAAAGCGGCACAGTGTTGAGTTCCTGCGCTCGATCAGCCACCTGCGTCCGCGCACCAACTCCTTTGGGGCCGTGGTGCGCATCCGCTCTGAGCTGAACTTCGCCATCCACCGCTTCTTCCGTGAGCAGGGCTTTGTCCAAGTGCACACGCCGATCATCACCACCTCGGACTGCGAGGGCGCAGGCGAGATGTTCACGGTCACCGCTCTGACGGGCGAGCAGCTGCGCCAGCCGGAGCCGTTTGGCCAAGACTTCTTTGGCCGCCGCGCTGGCCTCACGGTCAGCGGCCAGCTACAGGCGGAGATATTCGCCCTCTCGCACGGTCGGGTCTACACCTTCGGCCCCACCTTCAGGGCGGAGAACTCCAATACGGCCCGGCATCTTGCCGAGTTCTGGATGCTGGAGCCGGAGATGGCTTTCTGCGACCTTGCCTGCGACATGGAGATTGCCGAGGCTCTGATTAAAGACTTGATCGCCGCTGTGCTGACGAACTGCGCTGCGGAGCTGGAGCTGTTTGAACGCTTTATCAGCAAGGGCCTGCTGCACAAGCTGGAGGCGGCGCAGGCGCAGCCATTTGCCGGAATGAGCTACACCGAGGCGGTTGACGCGCTCCAGTCGTCCGGCAGGAAATTTGAGTTCCCAGTGCGCTGGGGAGAGGATCTCCAGTCTGAGCATGAACGCTTCCTCTGCGAGGAGCTGGCGGGCAGGCCGCTGATTGTCACTGATTATCCAAAGGAGATCAAGCCATTCTACATGAGGCTGAACGATGACGGCAAGACTGTGGCGGCAATGGATATTCTGGTGCCAGGCATTGGCGAGCTGGTGGGAGGCAGTCAGCGCGAGGAACGGCTGGATCTGCTGGAAGGACGAATGCGGGAGGCAGGGCTTGATCTGGAGGAATACAGCTGGTACTTAGACTTGCGCCGCTTCGGTTCAGCACCTCATGCGGGCTTCGGTCTCGGCTTTGAGCGGCTGGTTCAGTTCGTCACAGGCATCAGCAACATCCGCGACGTGATTCCCTTCCCGCGCACGCCGGGCAATGCGCCCTGCTGAGGCGGGCAAGGGAACGACGGCTCGCTGCTGGCTCAGGGATAGCGTTCCAGCAGCCGTTTGCGCTAAGGGGTTGCTGGCCAAGGCAGAGTCCGAGCCGGATGTTCAGCTCTGTCCCGGCTTGGTTGCGGATCCGCCAGCTGATGCTCGGAGAAATCAATCTTGCCTCTGGTGCAGTCAAAGCCCTCCTTGCCGCACCGGTTCTTCGGCTGCATTCTGCAATCCGCGCACTGCATTCTCATCCTCTTTTGCTGCGTTGTTCAAAGACTGAGCCTTCGGCTGCGGCTGCTTTGGCCGCCGCACCGGCAGAACATGAAAGCTGTTGAGCTGAAAGGCGTAGCTGTCAATGCCAAGGACGATGCTGACATAAAAGGCGTAATCTGGATACAGATCGCCGAGGCTGGAAGACCAGTAATAGAACGACTGAATATCAAGCAGCACATTCCTGCTGCTGGCATCTTTTGAGAGTTCCAGCAGCTCCTCCCGTGTGGGCAGCCGCCATTCGCCTGCCTGCGAGCCGTCTTGCAAACCGCAGAAGCCGTCAGCGAGACGGCTGGCCGCCACGCGCGCCTCATGCCAGGAGCGGCTGTTTCTGCCTCCGCCTTGCTCTCCCTCGAAGAAGTCGGTGCAGTTGGCATTTTTCAGCCAGATCAGGCCGGTGCGGCTGTCGCTCACTGTGCCGTCGCCGTTGTCTTTAAAACGGGCGGGACGGGGCGGGGGAGCCTCCTTCTTCCCTTGCTGCTCCGCCTGAGCGGACCGCCGCCGGGCAAGCAGGTCTTTCAGCGGCTGCGTCATGCTCCAGTGAGCATCAGCGGACAGGGGAAAGCAACACAGCAGGAATACGGCAAAGACGGCTGGTCTGGGCATGGAGAGCATAATTTCCTCCTTAGGAAGAACAGGATGTCGGCAGCAGCCAGCTTAACAGCTTGCCGCTCTTTTTCAAAGAGGAAAGAGGCGGACTCTGGTCAGGCTTGCAAAAACAGACAGGCGCAGGTATGTTGAACTCGCGCATTGTTCCCATTGCCAGAGGAGGACGCTATTTCCATTGTCGGCCATACAGCAGGACTGAAGAGCAGCCAGCTCCGGCAGCTGGAGCTGCTGCTGCGAAAGAAGATCAGCCCGGATGAGGTGATCAGCCGGGACGCGGCCCGCAGCTTGGCGGCCTTGTCAGCGGAGCTGAACCGTCAGCTCGGCCTGCTCATCCAGCGTTCCGGCGCAGTGGAGACCGTCATTGTCGGCGACCACGACCGGATCATGATCCCGGTCTTGGACAAGGCCCGCAGCGGCGGCAGCCGTCTCTGCGGCCTGCGCTGCGTCCACACGCATTTCAGCATGAACGGGCCGGACGAGGAGGACATCATGGACTTGGTCTGCCTCCGTCTGGATCTGATGGCCGTGCTGACGCTCAGCAGCGGTGAGCCGGAATTGCTGCGCAGCGTCCATGTCCAGCCGGAGCGCGGCGGCGGCCAAGGCTGGCAGCTGCTGGAGCCGTTCCGCCCGGCAGAGGAAGCCTTCTCCTGCCTCAGCCTGATTGAAAGCCTTGAAGAGGAGCTGGCCCGCAGCCAGTCGCTGCGCACAGTTGACACGGGGCAAGACCGGGCCATCCTTGTTTCCGTCAGCACCGGGCCACGCGGCTTGGCGGCGGAGTCCATGCTGGAGCTGGCCGAGCTGGCCCGCGCTGCTGGCGTGGAGGCCGTGGAGCAGGTGATCCAGCACCGCAGCAAGGCGGATCCCCGCTTCATCTTGGGCCGGGGCAAGCTGATTGAAATCATGCTGATCAGCCTGCGCAGCGGAGCCAGCCTGCTCATCTTCGATCAGGAGCTGACTCCTTCCCAAGTGCGCTCGATCACCAGCCGCACTGACCTGCGGGTGATTGACCGCACCCAGCTCATTCTCGACATCTTCGCCCGCCGCGCTTTGTCACGGGAAGGACGATTGCAAATAGAGATGGCCCAGCTCAAATATCTCCTGCCCTTTCTCGCCAGCCGGGACGACTCGCTCTCCCGTCTCACCGGCGGCATCGGCGCGCGCGGGCCTGGCGAGACCAAGCTGGAGATTGACCGCCGCCGGATCAAAGACCGCATCGCCCGCCTGAGCGCCGAGCTGAAGGAAGTCGGCCAGCAGCGGCAGCATCGCCGGAGCCGCCGCCGCAAGCATGAGGTGCCGGTGGTCTCCTTGGTCGGCTACACCAACGCGGGCAAGTCCACCTTGCTCAACACGCTGACCGGCGCGGACATCTTGGCTGAGGACATGCTCTTTGCCACGCTTGATCCCACCTCGCGCCGCTTCCGCCTGCCCGGCGGCACAGAGGCGGTGCTGACCGACACAGTCGGCTTCATCCGCAACCTGCCCGCCGAGCTGCTCAAAGCCTTCGCCTCAACCTTGGAAGAGCTGCACGAGGCGGACTTGCTCCTGCATGTGATTGACGCGGCCAATCCCGCCTGGCCGCAGCAGGCCGAGGTCGTGGACAGCCTCCTGCGCGAGCTGGAGCTGGAGCAGATTCCCTGCCTGCGGCTCTACAACAAGATGGATCTGCTGCCGGACGCGCTCCTGCCGCCGCAGACGCAGGACGGCATCTGCCTCAGCGCGAACAATCCCGCCGGTCTGAACGGGCTGCTGGAGCGGATTGCGCGGCTGCTGGAGGCATGAATTGCTGCCGCAGCTTTTTTGTTCATTTCCCTTCCATTGCTTTTTCGAGTACACTGTCTAATAAAATCCCTTTGTGCCGCAGCGCTGCGGCCAGCAATTCAACCAACCAAGCGATCATGATTGAAATCACCGATCTGGCAGTAAAGAACGTCAAGGACTACTTGGATCAGAACAAGATCGAGTCCGCTGTCCGCATCTCCATGATGTCCGGCGGCTGCTCCGGCCCCAGCCTGAGCCTGTCCTTGGATGATGTCAAAGAAGGCGACCTGACCGTGGAGAAAGACGGCATCAGCTTCCTCATGGACAAAGGACTGTCCGACACCTGCGGCGCAGTGAAGGTCGACTTCGTCGAGTCTTCCGGCGGCTGCGGCTGCTCCGGCGGCGGCTTCACCATCAGCTGCGAGAAGCCCCTGCCCGGCGCGCGCAGCGGCGGCTGCGGCGGCTCCTGCTCTTCCGGCGGCTGCTGCTGATTCTTCTTCCCGCACATGGGCGGGCCGTGCGCCTGCCCTTTTTCCCTGCGGTTCCCGCGCAAACGCAACTGCCAAGGCCTTGATCTCCGCCGCGCAGGCGGAATAACGAGCCGCAACAGCCTCTTATCCTCGCGCCGATGGTGTTTTCGCGCTCGGAAACGCCGTTTTTCCGGCTCAGAATGCCGCATTCCCCTCTGGCAATGCCTCATTGCCAGCAAGGAATGTCACGTTTCACTCTGGCAATGGCTCATTGCCAGAGGGGAATGACCCGTTGCCAGCTGGCAATGCCTCATTGCCAAGAGGGAATGCCTCATTGCCAGCAAGGAATGCCGCGTTTCCAGCTGGCAATGCGCCATTGCCAGAGTGAAATGACCCGTTGCCAGAGGGGAATGCCTCATTGCCAGCGGGGAATGAGGCATTTCCAGCAGGGAATTGACTGCGGCAAGGCCGTCAAGGGAGAGGGCGAGCAGGGGCAGCGATGTTTCATGCCTCAGATTCCTCATTGGTCACAGCAGGCGCGCCGCGCTGCTGTGGTTGTCCGTTTTTGATCAGGAGAAGACACATGTTTGCAGCATCTGACGCGGCAGTGGAAACGCTTGCCTCCTATCTGCGCGAGCAGGGAATAAGCAGTCCTGCTGTCCGCATCACGCCGATGGCAGGGAACTGCGCCGGGCCGCATCTGCGGCTCAGAGTTGACGAAGCAAAAGACAACGACCACGTCTTCGAGCGCGGCGGCATCACCTTTGTTGTTGATCAGACGATGCTGGCCGAATGCGGCTCCATCACGGTGGACTTTGCTGAAAGCGAAAGCCCCTGCGGCTGCAGCGGCGGCTGCGCCGGATTCCGCATCAGCGGAGAAAAAAAGTACCGTTTCAGCAAGCGATGCCCGCAGGAGCAACGCTGCGGCGGCATCCGGCATCCGGCTGCGCCTGTCTTCTGAAACGTGCTTGCCTTTACGCTGTGAAGACCGTACAATAAACGCCGGCTCCGCCGCCTCGGCAGCGGAGCTGCCTCCCTGAACAGGCAGGTTCTGCCTCATCGTGTCTTCAACTCTTTGGTCTTGCTATGATGATTGATATGAAAGCCGCTGCGTTGCTCTTGGCCTGCGCTGTCTTTGCCGCCGCTCCGGCCTCTGCCTTCCAAGGAGGGGCGGACGGCTGCGGCGCAGGCAGCTGCCGGGACTGCCATGCCCTCACCAAACAGGAAGCCGCAACTCTGCTCAAAGGCAAGGTGGGCGAGGTGCTGGATGTCAAATTCAGCGAAGTGCCTGGCTTATGGGATGTTGACGCAATCTATGAGGGCGAGAAGATTCCGCTCTACCTTGACTTCTCGAAGAAGTATCTGATCAGTGGCAACGTGATCAAAATCGACACCAATGTCGACCTGACCGAGCGGAAGTATGTCGAGATGAACCGCGCCGATGTCAGCAAAATACCGACAGCGGATGCGATTGTGATCGGCAATCCCAAAGCCGAGCGCAAGATCATCGTCTTCGATGACCCGGAATGCTCCTTCTGCAAGAAGCTCCACCCGGAGATGGAAAAGATCACCAAGGATCATCCCGACATCGCCTTCCTGATCAAGGTCTATCCGCTGCCGTCTCACCCCGGCTCAGTGCCCAAGGCCAAGGCCATCATCTGCGCCGCTGCCAAGGGCGACAACGCCAAAGCCGCCTCCATGCTTTCTGACGCGCTGCACGGCAAGCCCGTGCCTGCGGCGGACTGCGTGACCGATCAGGTGGAAAAGAACGTCGCCTTGGCCAAGGAACTGCACATCACCTCCACGCCGACCCTGATCATGCCGGATGGACGAGTGCTGCCTGGCTACAAAGAAGCGGCCAAAATCCTCGAAGCCTTGCAGAATAAATAACTGCTCGCAGCAGCAGGTCTGATCCGCTCTGCGGATCAGACATTCTTTTTTCCCACGCTGATGCGCCGCGAACTGACGCTTGGCTTCTCTCCCTGTCCCAACGACACATTCATCTTCTGCGCTTTGGCGCAGGGAAGAATCCCGCTTGCTCATGCCCGCTTTGCCACGCCCCTGCTGGAGGACGTGGAAACGCTCAACAACTGGGCCATGCAGGGCCGTCTCGACGTGACCAAGCTCTCCGTTCACGCCCTTGGCCATGTCCTTGACCGCTACACCCTGCTGGAGGCAGGCGCAGCCCTTGGCAGGGGCTGCGGCCCGCTCCTGGTCACAGCCAAGGCTGGCGGCGATCCCGCCGCATGGACTGTCGCCATTCCTGGGCAGCACACCACTGCCGCACTCCTGCTCCGGCTGTTCCTGCGCCAGCCTTGCCGCACCGCAGTCATGCGTTTTGATCAGATCATGGATGCGGTGCTGGCAGGTCAGGCAGACGCAGGCGTGATCATCCACGAAAGCCGCTTCACCTATCAGGCCAAGGGACTGCGCTGCGTGCAGGATTTGGGCGCATGGTGGGAGGAGGAAACCGGCCTGCCCATCCCGCTTGGCGGCATCGCCGCCCGCCGCAGCTTCTCCGCCGACCTGATCGAGGACATAGAAAAGGCGGTCGAAGCCAGCATCCACCAGGCGCAAGCCGATCCGGCGGCGTGCCTGCCCTACATCCGCCAGCACGCCCAGGAGCTTGACGACACGGTGATCGCCGCGCATGTCAGTCTGTATGTGAATGATTTCTCCCTGCGGCTGGGCGAGGAAGGCCGGGCGGCGGTTCACGAGCTGCTGCGAAGGGGCCGCGAAGCAGGCATCTTCCAGCCAGCGCATTCTTGCATAAGCCGCATCTGAAGCAAGGCCGGGCCATCGCAGGGGCGAAACATCTTTCGCCCAAACAGCATTCAGACGGTTTGCCGCAGTCGATGCTGGCATGGAGATTTTCTCGATGCCAGCATCGACTGATTCTCGATGCTAGCATGGAGAAAATTTCGATGCTAGCATGGACTGATTCTCCATGCTAGCATGGAGCCTCCCTCCAACGTAGCATGGAGC
>NZ_JBLWEP010000014.1:2670-8472 GCF_048287355.1 Candidatus Electronema sp. TJ | reverse complement strand
GAGCGGAAGCCGTCTGCCGCGTTATGGAACTCTCTCTGCTGACATCGTCCGCAGACGGCAGGCAGGACGCTCTTCCCGCCGCCTTGACTTTTCATTTTTTTTCCCTTATACCAACCAATATCAGCCCAGCTTTTTGCAGTCAGCAGCAGCGGCTTATCAATCAATGCGCCGACAAGGCGCGTCTTCTCATGGTGCGGCAACATGACTCAGCGACTTGCAGTCTGTTTGTTTGTTCTGCTTGAATGTGCATGCCCAGGCCGGCTGCAGGCCGCTCCGCTGCTGGAGATTGCCGCGCTGCAGTGGTGCGGCGACATTGCTGCGGACAGTGATCCTCAAAAGAACAAAGAGCCTGTTCAGCCGCATGAGAACGGCGGCCTCTTCAGCGGACAGAAGCTGCACCTGTGGATGAAGGTGAAAGGCGGCCAGGAAGCTCTGAACGTGCTGCGCAGCGGCGGCAAGCTGGGCATCATCCAGCGATGGAGGTACCAGCGCTACGGCGCGCAGACCGACACCATTGATGTTTCCATTGGCGGCGGATTGAGCGAGGAACTGATCAGGAAACTCCAGCAGGAGGTCGATCAGCGCGGGTATTTTGACTGGAGAACCTGGGGCGTGAAGGAGAACCTGAAAGCGGCGGAGTACAAGGTGGACTTTGTCAATGCCTTCTACTCTCCCTTGAGCTGCGCCCTGCCGCAGGGCTGCGCCATGAAGATGCGGATCAGGTGAGATCATGATCAGAGAGATGGTGAGCGGTCTGCTCACCGCCGACACTGCGGAGACGGACGAGGGAACACGCCTGAAGGAGCATGTTGCAGATGCCCAGCTGCTCTTGGCCTACGCGGCTGAAGAGGGGCTGCATGTTGAGCAGCAGCTGGTCAGCGACATCATCAGCTCGCGCTGTCATCTGCAAGACGGCAGCCTGGACCAAGCCAAGGAGGTGCAGTTCTGGACAGCCTTTGACGCGCTGTCAAAGAAGATCCGTCCTGTCAGCATCGAAAGCATCAAGGCCACGCGGCTGCGCAGGCGGCGCTCATGGCGGCTCAAGCTGCTGGACAGCTTCTTCTCTGCGGAACGAAGCGATGCCGCGCAGACAGTTCTGGTCTATCAGCGCTGGACGCTGTTCGCCTTGGTGATTCTCCTGATCGTCCAGATTTACTGGCTGGTTGGCTCGGCCATCATCACGCAGGTCACGCAGAAGCAGTCTTTTCAGGAGGAGATCACCCAGCTGGCTGATCTGATGAATCAGGCGGAGACGCTTGGCAACGCCGAGCTGGGCAGCTTGATCGGGCAGATCCGTGAGAAATACGAGAACAAGGCACTTGACATAAACAGCAGCAACACAATCTATTACAAGTCGCTGAAGGACTGGCGCAGCAACATATTCACCAACTGGATATTCAACCAGAACACAGACAAGCAGGCGCAGACGGATCAGGAGGATTATTCCAAGGTCGGCTACATCGAGGCGCGGCAGTCGGCGCAGCTTATCCTCCAGCCGATTCAGCAGTACATCCTGCCCCTGCTCTACGGTTGGATCGGTGCGCTGGCCTACGTGCTGCGCAGCATCAACCGGGAGATCAAAGAAATAACCTACACCAGCCAGTCGAACGAGCATTACCGGCTGCGGACGCAGCTCGGCGCGCTTTCCGGGCTGGCCGTGGGCTGGTTTCTCTCGGTTGATCCAGAAGATTATGCCGCCCAGAACTCCTTCTCGTTCGGCAGCCTTTCTCCCTTGGCTCTGTCCTTCTTGGCCGGATACAGCGTGGAGCTGCTCTTTTCGGCCATGGACAAGATTGTGGAGGCGTTTTCCTCCTCGCCGCAGAAACCCGCCTGAGGCGGCATCCTGCTCGTCTTTCAGCTGCGCTCCAGCCTGGCGCGCGGTCTCCCGCTTTGCTTGCTGGGCCAATTTCATGAAAACACATAGTCCCCAAGGGCCTGCATTGTGAAGCCCTGCCGCCCGCAGCTCGAACTCTCCCTTGCCGATGCCCAGGCCGCCATTGCCGCGCAGCTTGCTCCGCTGGCGGCGGAAAGCGTGCCGCTGCGTCTCGCTCAAGGAAGAATCTGCGCCGCTGACTGCTTGGCCAGACTCTCCATCCCGTCCTGCGATCAGTCAGCCAGAGACGGCTTTGCCGTGGCCGCCGCGCCGCTGTTTGCCGAGCAAGGCTTTGCTGTTTTTCACATAGCCGGAGAAATTGCCGCTGGATGCGCTGCGGCGAACACGCTCGCTCCAGGACAAGCCTTCCGCATCATGACCGGCGCGGCAGCACCGTTCGGAACAGCGCGGGTGCTGCCCTTTGAGGTCTGCCAAGAGAAGGACGGTCACGTGCATGCGCCGCTGGCAGAGCTTGCGACTGCGCAGCGGCAGATACGCTGTCAGGGCTGCGAGGTGCGGAGCGGCCAGGTGCTGGCTGCTGCTGGAACGAGGCTGCTGGCCGATCATCTCCGCCTGCTGGCGGAGGACGGATGCGAGGAAGTCGCGGCGCATCGTCGCCCAAGAGCCGTGGTCGTCTGCACAGGCAGCGAGCTGGCCCAAGCTGGGATGCCGCTGCCGACAGGCGGGAAAATCTCCGGCAATGGCGCACTGCTGGCCGCGCTGCTTGAAGCGCAGGGCTGCGTCTGCGTCCGCGCTCTTGTCGCCAGAGATGATGCGGACAGTCTCGCCGCGCTGCTGACAGAGAGGATGGAACAGGATCAGCCTGATTTGATCATCACCACAGGCGGCATGGGGCCGGGCAAATTTGATCTCACCGAGCAGGTCTTTGACCAGCTTGGCGGCGAGATGGTTTGCAACCGCCTGCGGCTGCGGCCAGGCCGGGCTACACTCTTCGGTCTGCTGAATGGCAGGCTGCCGTTTTTTGGCCTGCCTGGTCCGCCGCCAGCAGTGCGCCTGCTCTTTCATGAGCTGGTCATGCCGGCTCTGGCCCGGCTGCAAGGGGAGGACATGGCTGGCGGCTTGCTCAGGGCGCGGCTGGATGGTCCGCCGCCTGCCTTGCAGCCAGATTGCACGGTGCTGAAAAGCGCGGTCGCCTGGGCGGATGAGGAGGGACAGCTGCGGGCGCGTCCGACAGAAGGACTGGAGCCGCCCAACGCCATTCTGCACCTGCGCAGCGGAGAGGAGGGGCTGGTCAGTCTCCGGCTGATCGGGCCGCTGGCTGCGGCTGGCAGCGAGGGCAGAAGAAGGCAGCCCGTCCGCCGATGACCTCTTTGCGGATTGTCTGCCCGCAGCGCAGGCAGGGCTGATCCTGTCGGCCATAGACTGAGAGCTGAAGCTGGAACCAGCCTGGCTGGCCGTTGGAGCCGAGAAAGTCGCTGACCGTGGACCCGCCTGCGGCAATCGCCCGTTGCAGGATGTCAACCGCAGTGGTGACGACACGCCGCCATTGCGCCATGCTCAGGCTGCCTGCCGGGGTTTGGGGATGAACTCCGGCGGCAAAGAGGGTCTCGTTGGCATAGATATTGCCCAGCCCGGCAATGAGCTTGGCATCCATGAGGAAAAGCTTGACCGCCTGCCTGCGCTTCTCAGCCAAGCGGGCCAGCGTTTCGGGGGTGAAATCGGGACCAAACGGCTCGATGCCTTGGCTGCGGCTGAAGGCATCCTCCAGCCGCGCCGCCTCTGCTGCTGGCCAGACCGACACGAGGCCGAAACGGCGGGCATCGTTGAAGCGCAGCTCTGTCCCATTCTCCAAACGCAGGCAGAGATGGTCGTGCGTCCTCCGCGCCGCTGCCTGGGGAAAGATGCCCAGCTTGCCGGTCATGCCCAGATGCACAAGCAGCACGCTGCCGCTGTCCATGCGGATGAGCAGATATTTCGCCCGCCGGTCAAGGCTGGCGACTGCGCCGCCGCAAATTTCCTGCTTCAGCAGCTGGATGGGCATCGGCTGGCGCAGCCGCTGTCCTGACCAGGAAACACCAGTTACAGTCCGGCCCGGCAGATGCGGCAGCAGACCTTGGCGGGTCACTTCAACTTCCGGCAGTTCAGGCATGATGCGCTGCGCTCACAGATAAACAATTTCCCCGGAATACTCCACCACTCTGCCGCCGTCATCCAGCTCCATGACCAAGCCGCCGCAGGGATCAAGCCCGACAGCTTCTGCCCGGAAGAGCGGCTTCTGCTGCACGTCAAAGCCGTACTCCACCCGGCGGCCTACAGTGTCGCTCAAGGACTGCCACGCATTGAGCAGAAGCGGCTTTCTCCCGTCCTCGCAGCTTTGACCCTCGCGCAGGGCCTGCTCCTCATCGTAATGCAGCAGACCGACAGCCCAGCTCAGTTCAGCCAGCAGCTGGCCAGCCAGCTTAGCCCGGTCAACGTCATCGCCCAGCAGTTCAGTCAGACTGACTGCGCTGGCTTGCAGCTCGGCTGGGAACTCCCTGTTGTTGGCATTCAAACCAATGCCGATGAGATGATAGCGGTCTTGATTGGGCCGGAGAACAGTGGAGCAGAGGATGCCCGCGATTTTCCGTCCGTCCACCAGCACATCATTGACCCATTTCAGGCGGGCATCAAGACCATAGAGCCTGACCGTGCGGCAGCAGGCCAGCCCGGCGGCAAAGGGCAGCAGGCGGCTGAACTCCGGCACAAGGACATCCGGCCACGCTGCAGTGAGCCAGATGCCGCCAGGCGGAGCGTGCCAATGGCGCTCAAAGCGGCCCAGCGACTGACTGAGGCTGTCAGCCAGCACTGCCGCCCCTGCGGGCAGGGCTGTTCCCCGCGCCTCCGCCTCAGCCATGAGCTGCTGAAGGCGGCTCATGCAGCGGTCAAGCTGGGCGTGATGCTCCAGCAGCAGGCCCAGCGGCGCACCGTAGGCAAGAATCTTCGCTGTCTCTTCGGCAGGAAAAGCGGACATCTGCTGCAGCGCGGCGAGATGCCGCAGCCGGTGCCGCTGCGCCTCTTCTTGGAACGAAGACAACATTCAATGCGGCAAAGCTAATCCCACTCGGCCTTCACCCGTGTGATCACCTTCTGCACCAGCGGGTATTTCTCCTCTGGGCAGATGCCGAGCAGCGGCGCACCTTGGTTGATGCTGTCGCCGGGATTGAAATAGATTGAGTGAATAAGCCCTTCTTCGCCGCTGTAATACACTGGGGTGTCACGTTTCATCAGCGACATGGTGATGATCTCGTCGCCGGGCTTGATGAAGATCGAACGCGCCCCTTTCTGATCAATCCGGCTTTGGATGTCGAGCGAGAAATAATAGCGCGCCCGCTCCGGTGCCCGGAAAATGAACAGCACTTCCTGAAGAATGGCTTCAATCACCTCTTTCTTCTTCAGCGGATGACGGATGGTGAGCAGCTTCTCGCCCGCCTCGACAAACTGGCCGTCCAGCTCGCGGCAGACAGAGGCCACAGCACCGTTGGTTTTGGCGGTGATCACCTTGCTGTTGCGCTCGCGCTCAATCTGATACAGCGGCGTGCCCGGCTTGTGCTGCCACTCGCCGGAAACGCCCTCCACAGGGCTGTCCTCCTTGGCGAGAAAGCGCACGGTGCCGGTGTGCACGGCGCGGACATCAATATAATGATAGGGATCCGAACGGTAGCGGCTGATGATCTCGTCAAAATGAATTTCCTGCTGGGCGGACATGGCGTTCAGGTGCTGGCTTGAGTTTGCGAGAAAAAACCGGCGGACGCAGCAGCGCGCGCCGGTGATCTTGAGCTGGCATTGTACCCTCCGGCAAAAGAGAGGGCAAGGCTGTTTGCAGCTCAGGGAGTCATGCAGGCGGCGTTGAGCAGGCCGCAGCAGAAGGAGATCAGGCCAAGGAAGATGCCCTGCGCGGTCTTGCCGTCCTGAATATCCTCCTCCAAGCC
>NZ_JBLWEP010000014.1:0-1808 GCF_048287355.1 Candidatus Electronema sp. TJ | reverse complement strand
GTGTCAAGCCCGGCCTGCGCCGCAGTGTCGCGCATGTACTCAACCGTGCAGAGATCCTCCTCATTGTCCTTGATGCAGCTGAGATAGAGCGGCCCCTTGATCCATCCGTCCGCTGCAATCTGCCGCCAGCGTTCAATCAGCTTGTCGTGGAGGGAGTTGAACTGATCCATCTCCGGCTTGACATCCTCCAGCCAGAACCACTGCGCCGCGCCGCATTCAATCAGCGAGGTGGGCGTGTCCGCATTGTACTCCAGCAGCTTGGGCGGGTATCTGCCGTCATAGCTGAAATCAAAGCGGCCATACAGCGTCGGCTCGTCGCGGTTCCACGAATCAACAATCAGCTGCCGCGCGTGCTCTGGAATGGCCAGCCGGTCGAACCAGTCCCGCTCGATGATCACTCCGGCAGCCTCGATGCACATCTCATGGAGCTTGGCGGTCACGTTTTCCAGCATGTCCACCTCCTCCGCCGTGAAGGAGTAACAGACCGACTCGTCCCAATATTTCCCATCCATGCTGTGGTAGGAGAAACCGATCTCCTCCAGCTTCCGCTGCCAGTTCGGACGGGGAACAGAATGCTCGCGCTCCATCATCAGCCTCCTGAGCTTCTGAAGGAGGAGCCGAAGCCGCCGCGCCTGATGCTCGATGTGCTGATGCTGCCGGTCCGCGAGCGGGCGCTGCTCTTCTTCACCGCGCTGTAATGGCGGCTGGAATGACTGCTGGAATGGCCGCCGTCGTAGTCGTCATCAGGCTCGCAGGCTTCCTCGCCCCACTCCCGCACGCAGTCCTCGCGGCTGGTGTAGGTGTAGCGCACCGAATCATCGCAGCCAGCGGTCAGCACGCCTGCCGCACTGATCAGCAGCAGATGAATGCAGCTGGAACGTTTTTTTTTCATCGCGCGTATAAATTGTGAGGTTGTGACTTGCCGCAGGAGCTGCCCCGGAACTGCGGGAAGGAGCAGCATTTTTAAGTTGATTTTCAAGATTGTTTTATACTTTCCGTTTGACAAGAAAGCAAGGCCGTTTTACAAGGCAGGGCGGCGTGTTTTTCATTCAACGTGTCAGGCAGGACAATGAACAGCGACAGAATTTACAGCAGCGGCGAGGTGAGCGAGGATTTCTCCTTCAATGAGCGGGTGGCCGAGGTCTTTGACGACATGCTCGACCGCTCGGTGCCCTTTTACCGGGCGGTGATTACAACCACAGCCTCGCTGATCCGGCAGATGGCCAAGCCTGGCAGCACGGTGGTCGATCTTGGCTGCTCGACCGGCTCCGCTTTGGTGGAGCTGTCGCGCCTGCTGCCGGACATGAGCCTGCGTTTCATCGGCATTGACATGGCTCCGGCCATGCTGGCAAAAGCCCGGCGCAAGGCGGAGATGTTCAGCAAGCAGATTGAGTTCCGTCAGCAGGACATCACCGCGCCGGAGCTGGCGGAGCAGATCGCCGGGGCGGAGATCATCCTGTGCAGCTACACCTTGCAGTTCATCCGGCCCCTGCTGCGGCAGGATTTTGTCCGCAGGCTGCACACGGCCCTGCCCGCAGGCGGCCTGCTCTTCCTCAGTGAGAAGATTCTCAGCGGCCACAGCCTGCTGAACCGCAAATTCATCAATGTTTATCATGAATTCAAGCGCGAGCAGGGCTATTCCGAGCTGGAGATTGCAGCCAAGCGCGAGGCGCTGGAAAACGTCCTCATTCCTTTCACAGCGGAAGAGAACCTCGGCCTGCTGCGCAACGCGGGTTTCAGCTGGGCGGAGAGCTATTTCCGCTGGATCAACTTCGCTTCGTTTGTTGCGGTGAAAGAGGAAGGGCAGG
>NZ_JBLWEP010000013.1:18611-25483 GCF_048287355.1 Candidatus Electronema sp. TJ | reverse complement strand
GTACCATACGGTTGGAACTCTCGGTACCATACGGTTGCAACTCTCAGTACCATATGGTTGGTACCTGCCGAGTCATATATATGACTCATTGTCGGCCAGCTTGTCAGAAAAGCTCTGATCATAGCAAAAAAGACGCTTGCAGGAAAGATTTTTTCTGCTAAGTTGAAGCAGCTGTTCTCCGTGTCTTCTGACGCTGCCTGCCATGCCTGCCAAACTGAAAGTTTTCCTGCCGGGCGAGAAAACCGCCGTGCTGCTCACCGCCGCTGTGATCGGCCTGCTGGCTGGGGCTTTCAGCATCCTCTTCCGCGAGACCCTGGACCTGGTGCATGCGCTGCTCTTTGCTCAGGGCCACGCGCTGCTGCGCGTCGGCGAAGGCGGCTGGCGCAGCCTGCTCCTGCCCCTGCTGCCAATGAGCGGCATGGTCTTGCTCATCCCGCTCTCGCTGCTTTTCCCTGGCAAGGTCAACGGCTACGGCTTCACCCAGTTCCTCCGCAAGGTCAATCTGGAGAACGGGGTTATCAAGGCCCGGAACATCTTCATCAAAATAGCGGCCACAGCCCTGACCATCGGCAGCGGCAATTCCGCAGGCGTGGAAGGCCCGATAGCCCAGATCGGCGGCGCGATAGGCTCGCAGTTCGGCCAGCGGCTGCGGGTTTCCGGCGTGCGGATGCAGGTCTATGTGGCCGCAGGCTGCGCAGGCGGCGTGGCCGGCATCTTCAACGCTCCGCTGGCCGGGGTCTTCTTTGCGGCGGAGATCATCCTGCTTGGCACCTACGAGCTGTCCTCCTTCTCTGCGCTGGTGATCGCCTCCGTCATGGCCACGGTGGTTTCACGGGCTTGGCACGGCGAGGTGGCGGCCTTTCCCATCCCGGATTATCAGATGGTCAATCCGCTGGTCGAACTGCCGCTCTACACCCTGCTGGCCGTGCTGGTCGGCATCTTGGCCGTGCTGCACATCCGCCTGTTCTACTTCATCCGCGACCGCTTCGCCGTCCTGCCGCTGCACAGCCAGCTCAAACCGATCCTTGGCGCGTTCCTTGTCGGCTGCGTTGGCATTGTCTTCCCGCAGGTGATGGGCGACGGCTACGAGTACATTGCCGAGGTGCTCGACGGCAAAGGCGAGCTGGAGGCAATGGCCGCCCTGATCCTGCTCAAGTCTGCCGCCACTGCCGTGACCCTTGGCGCAGGCGGCGCGGGCGGAGTCTTTGCGCCCTCGCTCTTCATCGGCGCGGTGATCGGCGGGGCCTTTGGCAGCGCAGCCCATGCCCTGCTGCCTGAGCAGACCGCCTCTGCCGGGGCATATGCCACTGTGGGCATAGGAGCCTTCCTTGCCGCCGCCACTCATGCGCCGATGACCGCCATCTTCCTCCTCTTTGAGATGACAGGCAACTATCTGATCATCATCCCGGTGATGCTCACGGCCATGCTCGGCACAGTGGTGGCCCGCAAGCTCCACCCTGACTCGATTGACACGGTGGACTTCACCCGCGAGGGCATCAACATCCATGAGGGCCGGGAAGTGGCGGTGCTGAAATCCATCCTCGTGGGCAAGGCGATCACCGAGGAGGTGGACTTCATCAGCGAGACAGCGAACATCAATCAGCTGCTCACGCTCTTTGCCGCAGCCAAGGACTCCTTCTACTTCCCGGTGATCAACCAAAGCGGGAGGATGGTCGGCATGGTCTCCATGCAAGACGTGAAGACCATCCTGCATGACGAGGAGCAGCGTTGCTGTCATTTAGTTGGCGCGATCTGCAGCCGCGAGGTGATCACACTCACTCCTGAACATAATCTCTTTGATGCCATCCAGCTCTTTGACATCAAGGGGCTGGAGGAGATTCCAGTGGTGGAGAGCATGGACGACAAATGGGTGCTGGGCATGCTGAAACGCCGGGACGTGATCTCGGCCTACAACCGCGAGGTGCTGCGGCGCGGCATCCGTGAAAAGGCGGAGGAGATCAGAGTCCTCTGCGCGTCCGCATGAGGAGGCGGGAATGAAGATCAGACTGTTTTCCTTCGGCTTCAAATATGGCTGCCCAGAGGCCAACATGCTGCTGGATGTCCGCTTTCTGCCCAATCCTTACTGGGTGCCGGAACTGAAGGAGCGCAGCGGCTTGGAAGCGGCAGTGGCCGCCTATGTCATAGAGAGCCCGGCCGGGCGGGAACTCCTTGCCCGCTTAGAGCCGCTGCTGCTCTTCATGCTCGACAGCCACCGGCAGGCGGGGCGCGAGGAATTCAGCTGCGCTGTGGGCTGCACCGGCGGCAGGCACCGCTCCGTGGCTGTGACCGAACGCCTGCGGCAGTTCTTAGCCGGGACAGCTGACGGTGCGCTGGAGGTTTTTCACCGCGACATAGAGCGGGCGTGAAGGTCATTCAAACAGCGCATTCCGGTAGGGCAGCCAGTAGCGGGCGTGCACAGCGTAATGCAGCCAGACAAAGAGTGCCGCGCCGTAAGCAAGGAGAAGCAGCCGCGCTGTCACTTCCGGATCCTGCTGCCGCCGCGCCAGATAGGGCAGGCGGGAAAAGACCGCCACCTGCAAGGGAGTCAGATACAGCCCCAGACGGTCCACCGCTGTCGGCGCGAGACCGACTAAGAAAACAGAAGCGACGGCTGCGCAGGCCATCCACAGCCAGAGCAGGGCGTTGGGATATGTGCGCTTCCACTCTTTCCAGAAGACAAAGAGAAAGAAGGCCGCAGCGCAGTTCATGGCCACGCGTATGACGGCTCCTTGAGAGAACATGCGCTGCTCGACATAAGAAGCCCAAAGGTTGCCCAAGGACGGTGCCATGAGCGCGTCCCAGAGGCTGTGGCCGATCAGGGCGACCGCCGCAGCCCGGAAGAGCCAGCCCTTCTGGTAGAGGAACATGCCCAGCGGAATCATAATCATGGCGGTTTTGTGGAACATGGCTGCCAAGGTGATCAAGGCGGCGTACTGGAGAAACTTGCCCTGTTCAAGCCGGGTCAGGCCAAAGAAAATCAGGCCCAAGGCCACGCCTTGGCGGGTGTAGCCCATAGCCACCACGATGACTATGTATGGAACAGCGACAGCGAAGGCCAGCCACGCCCTGTATTGCGCCCGGCAGAAGGCGATCAGACCGCTGACAAAGATCAGTCCGCAGACCGTGTTCACCCCGTAGATGCCCCATTCTAAACGGGCCATGAGCCGGTTGAGGAGCACGTAGCCTATATCGCCGCCCTTGAGCGGATCAGTGAACGCGGCCCCAATCTCTCTGGTGTAATAGGGCAGGTAGTTGCCCCAGTCGCCGCCGACATGCTCGCGGAAGCCGATGCAGAGGGTGAAAAAAAGGCCCAGCAGCAGCCAGGGCGGCCAGATTGCAGACTTTCTGCCTGGCGCGGCCAGCAGGGCGGCCAAAGCGGGCGCAGCGTACATGAGCCAGTAGGGCCACACGGTTCAGTCTCCTTGTTGCCGGGCCGCGTCAAGCCAGGCCTGAAACATCAGCACAGCCCAGAGGGAATATTCCCAGCTGCGCCTGCCGCTGAGATGCTCCTGCCAGCGCAGACGGACAGGAGCGGGATGCAGAAAGCCCTCGCGGCGCAGGCGGTCAGCGTCGAGCAAGCTCTCGGCCCAGTCCCGCAGCGGCCCGCGCAGCCACTCTGCCAGCGGGATGCCGAAACCCTGCTTGGGCCGCTCGACAAGCTGCCGGGGCACATGCTTATAGAGAATCCGCCGCAGGATCCGCTTGCCTTGGCCGTCACGAATCTTCATCCGCAGGGGCAGGCGCAGAGCCAGTTCAACCACCCGGTGATCAAGGAACGGCGCGCGTGTTTCCAAGGACACGCCCATTGCCGCCCGGTCCACTTTGCAGAGGATGTCGTCCGGGAGATAGGTGAGCGCGTCAAGGAGCATCATCCGCTCTTCCGGCGGCTGTCTGTCCAGCCAGGCCCAAGGGCTGGTGAGGACGGTCGCAGGCTCTTGGCCGTCCTGAACAAGGCTGGCCGGCTCAGGCCATGCAGAGACTAAGCTGCGGTGCAGATCGTTCATATTCCGCACGCCCGCAAGCCGTTCGGCCAGCTTGCGCGACTTGTCGCCGAGCTGTATCCCGCCTTTTCCAGCTGCCTGCGCCAGCCTGTCCCAGCCCTGCGGCGGAAGGAGAAGAAGCAGCCGTCCCAGCAGCCGACGCGCGGGCAGCGGCAGCCAATCAATCTTGTTCCAGATGCGGGTTGCCCAGAAGTAGCGATTATAACCACCGAACAGCTCATCGCCTCCATCGCCGGAGAGCGCGACCGTCACATGCTGCCGCGCTGTGCGGGCTACGAGAAAGGTCGGCAGCTGCGAGGAGTCGGCAAATGGTTCGTCATAGAGCGCAGGCAGCAGCGGAATCACCTCCAACGCCTGAAGCGGACTGAGCTGGAATTCCGTGTGCTCCGTGCCCAGATGCCGGGCCACTGCGCGGGCGTGCGCTGATTCGTCATGCGCCGCCTCGGCAAAGCCGACCGTGAAGGTGCGCACTCGGCTGCAATGCGTCCGCATCAGGGCGGCAAGCAGCGAGGAGTCAATACCTCCAGAGAGAAACGCTCCGAGCGGCACGTCTGCTGCCGATTGCTCAGCAACCGCTTCGTCCAGCACCTGCTCCAGACAGGCGGCAGCCTCTTCCTCGCTGCCGCTGAAGGGTTCCGTCTTCGCCCGCTCCGCCTCTTCAGGCAGCGACCACCAGCATCGCTCCTCTGTCTGTCCGTCGGGCTGGACGCGGAGCAGACAGCCGGGCCGGAGCTTGCATATGCCCTTGTAGATCGAATGCGGCGCAGGGATGTAATTGTAGCGCAGCAGCAGAGTCAGCGCGTCGCGGTCAACCTCCAGGCGGCAGCGCGGATGAGCGGCTATGGCCTTCAGCTCGGAGGCGAAGAGGAACAGGCTTTCATGCTGCCAGCCGTAATAGAGCGGCTTCTCGCCCATCCGGTCCCGCGCCAGCTGCAGCGTCCGCTCCGTGCAGTTCCAGACCGCCAGCGCGAACATGCCTGCGCAACGGCGTAAGCTCTCCTCCAATCCCCATGACTCGATGCAGGCGAGCAGCGTTTCGGTGTCGGAATGACCGCGCCAAGCCTGTTCAGGCAGCTGCCGCCGCAGGGCAAGATGGTTGTAGATCTCGCCGTTGAAGACGAGCATGTATCGTCCTGAGGCCGAGCGCATTGGCTGGTGTCCGGCAGGGGAGAGATCAAGCACGGCAAGGCGGCGATGACCAAGCGCGGCTCCTGCAGCCATGTCTGTCCATATGTCGCCGTCATCCGGGCCGCGATGATGAAGCATGTCTGTCATACGCCGGACATGCAGCTGGAGGAGCGCGTTGTCCGCCGACGGATCAAGAATGCCGACTATGCCGCACATGCGTCAGCGGAGCAGAAGCAGTGCGGCGTGCAGCGCGGCAAAGGCCAGCAGCCCGGCGGCGACATCGTCGAGCATGATGCCTAAGCCGCCGTGCAGGCGGCGGTCAAGCCAGCCGACCGGAAAGGGCTTGAGGATGTCGAAGAGACGGAAGAAAGCGAATCCGGCCAACGCGGCCAGCGGGTGAAACGGCGCGGCGGTCAGGGCGATGAGCTGACCGACGATCTCGTCAATGACCACCACCCCAGGATCACCCTGATCAAGAATCTTCTCCGCTGCGCCTGCGGCTATGACACCAATGACAAACAGCCCGGCAAGCACTGCCAGATATGCGCCAAGCTCCATGCGCGACAAGCCCAGCCAGAGCAGCACGCCCAGCAGCGAGCCCCAGGTGCCAGGTGCTTTAGGCAGCCAGCCGCTGCCCGCGCCGCTGGCTATGAAGAGGAAGAGCTTGTCCATGATTCTATCTTTTGTCTTGAGGAACTGCGTCAGCAGCTGCGCGTGAAGAGTTGCAGCGTCTGCGCGATGCAGAAGCGGTTTGCGAACGAACCGCCCCTGCAACATAGAATTCACGGTTCCCGCTGCTTCAAGCTGCGGCGGGCGGTCTCTTCGTTGATCCGACGGATGCGCTCGGCCAGCTCGTCGCTGACCACCATCCGCCCTTCAAGAACGCAGCCTTTGCGGGCCGGAACGCACTCGCCGGAAAGCCGCTTGCAGCCGTTGCTGACAATGTCGTAGTTCTTGCAGTGGAAGGTCATGCGGACTTATCCCCGTTTGATGTCCCTCTCCATGCTCTCCAGCAGGTTGATGAACTGATCGCATTTATCTTTGAAGGATTGCAGGGCCTGCTTCCCTTCCGGCGATGTTCTTTTCTCCTCCGGCATGCTGACCAGCATTCTGATGGCCTCATGCACATCCTTGTGCAAAGCGTCCATCTTGCCTGCGTCAGGATGAGAAGACAGATCCTGCCTTCCTCTGCTGTTGAGCCATTTGCCAAAATCGCAGTTGTTGTGGTCCGGCACGTCCGCCGCAGTTAATTTCTCTACGCCGTAGAAGAAATCAGTGAGTTTTGATTTCCAGCTCAGGTGGGCGATTGTGGCGGCCTGAAGATCCATCGTCAGCATAATGTTCATAGCGCTCTGTCTCCGGTGCGTCTGCAATGAAAGATGAGAAACAATATCATTTTCTGATCAACTTACCACGAAATTTAATGAGCTGCAAGATATTCAGGTAGCAATGACGAATATGGCCGCAGCGGGCGAGTCGGCGGAAAGATGAAAAAACAGCGAAGGGAAAAGGCGGCGCGATCAAGCGCGGCCCGGCACGCTTTCTTCGGCGCAGAGCACGCTTGCCGAGCTTTTCGGCAAACATGCTGCAAGACGTGTCACGCTTTCCCCGGCGCAGAGCACGCTTCCTGCAAGGCATGTCACGCTTGCCGCGTGACGCTGCACGCTTGCCGTGAGGCTTGGCACGCTTTCTCCGTCGCATGTCACGCTTGCCATGAAGCGCGGAAAGCATGACATGCCTCAT
>NZ_JBLWEP010000013.1:14567-18334 GCF_048287355.1 Candidatus Electronema sp. TJ | reverse complement strand
AGCGGACAGCAGGCCGCTGATTTTCGGCGGCGGCCAGAACAAGGTTGACAAGCAGACGGTTTCGCGGCAATCTCCCAGACAGGAATGAGCGTTTTCCATCTTTTCAAGCAACGGAGCGGAGCAGATGAAGAAAAAGAAGCTGTTGACTGCCGCTGGCGCAGGCATCGGACTGCTGGCTGCGGCGGCGCTGATCATGCCGCCGCTGCTGCTCTCCTCAAACTGGGTGCGGCGGTTTGCCTTGGAGCGGCTGAACCGAAGCATTCCCGGAGAGCTGGCCGCAGGAAGCTGTTCGATAGGCTGGAAGCAGGGCGCGGCGTGCTCTGATGTGATCTATACAGATGCGGCGCAGGGCATTCACCTTGACATTGCCGCGCTGCGCAGCAGCCAAGGCTTGTGGGCACTGCTCATGGCCCCGGAGGATCTTGGCGAAATCAGCATCAACACGCCGACTCTGCTGCTGACGCTCAAACCTGAACCGCCGCCAGCCGCTCCTGGCGCGGACAGCGCAGCAACCGCAGCCGCCGCGCCGGACAAAAAGGCGCAGGCGGACAAAGCCGCCGCTTCAGCGCCAGCCAGCACGGCAAAAACACAGGACAGCGGCCTGCCGCAAGGTCTGAAAGGCAGGCTGCTGATCAGCGGCATGACCGTGAAGACTGTTCAGGCCGGGCAGGAGCCGCAGACGCTGCTCCGCAACGGCGCGCTCAAGGCGGACATCGCCGCTGGCCAGCAGATCAACTTTGACCTGAAGGCGGACAGCGGAGAAAAAGGACAGGCGGTGCTGTCCGGCTCATCCAAACTGGCTGAGCTGATTCATGGCAGCTTGAGCGCGGCGGAAATGCGGCTCAAGCTGGACAACGTGCAGGCGCAGCCCTTTCTCGCCCTCAAATCCGGCAAGGACGGCTTGCCGCAAGGCAGCGGCAAGCTCTCGGCGGAACTCAAACTCAAAGGCGCGGCAGACGGCGGCCTGACGCTGAGCGGCCCGGCAGCCTTGACCGAAGTTGATCTCACTGGCGGCTTTCTCGGCGAAGACCGGCCCCGTTTCAATCAGCTCGCCCTTGATCTCGATCTGCGGCAGCTGAACGGCGGATGGCAGTTCCCCAGCTTGAAATTAGCCTCCGATTTCGGCAGCCTCAGCCTGCAATGCGCCTACAGCGGCAGCAATTTCCAAGGCGGCGGCAGCGGCAGAATCGATCTCGCCCTGCTGCTGGCCCAGTTTCCCCGTCTGTTCAAAGTGCAGGAAGACCTCCGCCTTGACCGGGGCGAGCTGACGCTGTCCGCTGACCTGCTCAAAGAGGGAGGAAAGCTGCATGTCTCTGCGGAAACAGCGGTGGACAGTCTGGCAGGGCGGCAGAACAGCCAGGCCTTCTCCTGGGAGCATCCTCTTCGCCTGAAGTTGGCAGGCAGCATGGAGAACAAGGAGCCGGAGATTGAAAAACTCAGTCTCAACGCCTCGTTTCTTGATCTGGAAGGCAAAGGCAATCTCCGGCATTTCTCATTCAGCGGCACCGCAGATATTGATCAGACCATGCAGGAGGTCAACCGCCTCTTCCGCACCGGCTGGGACGCAGGCGGCAAGCTGCGGCTACAGGCGGAGCTGACCAAGCAGGACAACGGCCGCTATCTGGCGGAGACGAAAGCGGAGATTGAGGGCAGCCGTCTTGTCCGGCAGGGCAAAGAAATCTTGCCGCCGGGCAAAACCAGCTTCAGCGGGCGGCTGAACACTCCTGGCCAGGTTCCTGAAAACAGCAAGGACGCGGCGGAACTGACCTTTGATCTCGCCACATGGGCGGGGCAAGTCAGCGGAACGGTGGACGGCCTGCACCGCAAAGGCGGCCAGCTCTCCGCAGGCTATCAGCTCCATGCTGACATGCTCCTGGGCCGGGTTGTCGAGTTGCTGCACAAGTTCGAGGCCCTTGCCCAAGACACCAGCTTGGGCGGCAGCCTGACGCTTCATGCCTCAGGCTATACGGAAGACAGCCGGGTGGTGCTGCGGGAGTTGGACAGCCGGGTGAAAGATTTCATTCTCTATCAGAAAGGCAAGGTCATCCGCGAGCCGGAATTGCGCCTCGCGGTTGTGGCCCCGGAAACCGCTCCGGCAGCGGACAAAGCCCTGCGGCCTTTGATCGAAGCGGACAGCAAAGCCGCCTTTTTCGCCAATGGCGGCGGACACAGCCTGATTGATCCGGCAGCCCGCCGTCTGATTCTGCGCGGCGTGCATTTTGTCTCCAGCTTCGCCGCAATCGACATTCAGCAGCTGGCTGTGGACGACTGGCGGCCTGCGCCGCTGCCTGCGGTCAAAATTATTCAGCTCAGCGGCAGCTCGGAGCTGGCAAAACTCACGCCGCTGCTGCAGCAGCTGTCCCTGCTCACGCCAGACAAAAAGCTCGGCGGCGCAGCCTCCTTCACCGCCGAGCTGAGCAGCCAGGACGGGCTGAACGGCGGCGGCGCAGGCCGGAGCAGCAACGGCACTCTGGATGTGACGCTGAACCGCTTCATGTACGGCGGCGAAGGCGGGATCATCGCCGCCAAAGACAAGACGGAGTTCAGAACCCGGCTGCACGGCGACCTGGCTGCCGGAGACATCTACTTCACCACCTTCGATCTGCTCTCGCCGCCGCTGTCTGTGCAATCCAACGGCAAGCTGGAGCTGTCCGGCAAGAATCCCCATTTCGCCTTGGAGGGAGAGGCCACGCCTGACCTTGCCGACCTCGTGGCCATTCTCAACGGCATGTATCCCTTGGGCATCAGTGCCGAAGGCCGGAACAAGGAAAAATTCAGCCTCCATTATCCGCTGGATAAAAAGCGGCAGCAGATCGACCTCAGCTTTGCAGGACGTGTTCATGCCGACACCTTCGCCAAATCCGGCATCAGCATCAGCGGCCTTTCAGCGGAGACAGCAATGAAGCAGGGCATCATGAGCGCGGCCCTCAAAGGCGATCTCAACGGCGGCAAGGTGCAATTCACGCCCAAGATCGATTACACTCGCAAACCGCCGGTGCTGGCCTTGGCCGGGCCGGAGCAGGTGCTGGACCGGGTCGGGCTGGCCGAAACCTTGGCCGACGGCCTGCTGAAAACCTTCCATCCTCTTTTGGGCACGCTGGCCCGGCCTGCGGGATCCATCAGCATGCGCGCCGAACGGCTTTCCCTGCCTTTGGGCGGCAAAGGAATGGAGCAGGCGGATTTCAGTCTGCGTTTTGATCTGGCCAGCGTGGTGCTGGAGCCGGTGAGCGCGTTGTCAGGCATCCTTGACATGGCCGGATTGGGTGGACAGCCGCTGCAGCTCAGAGAGAAAAGCCTTGTCTGCGAAGGCCGGAAAGGCCGGATATCCTGCTCGCCGATCAAAATAACAGCGGCTGACTCGGAAATGATCCTCAGCGGCTCGGCTGGCTTTGACGGCAGTTTGGATTACGTGCTTGAAGTGCCGGTGACGCGCAATCTGGTGGGCAAAAAAGGTTATGAGCTGCTCAAGGGATCGACGCTGAAAGTGCCGATCAAAGGCAGCAAGGACAAGGCGGTCTACAGCCCGGAGGCCCTGTTGCAGGCCGCCTCTGATCTTGTCCGTCAAGCTGCTGGTCAGGCGGCGGAAGAGGCGGTCAAGGAGCAGGTGCGGAAGGTGCTGCCTAAAGAGGTGGAGAAAGCCCTGCCCGGCCTCTTTGACGGCTTGCTCGGCCGATGAGCGGCGAAACTCTGCTTCGGCTCTCGCTCATCGGCGCGGGCGGCTTTGCCGGGGCAGTGCTGCGCTTTCTGGTCAGCTCTTGGGTGCAGAC
>NZ_JBLWEP010000013.1:4022-13791 GCF_048287355.1 Candidatus Electronema sp. TJ | reverse complement strand
CGGATGGAGGATTCGAGAGTCGGGGCTTGCAGCAGCGGCTCGCCCTCGCAGCCTTGGCCAAAGCTGACTACCGCCCGCTCCGCCTTCTCCAGATGCGGCACCGCGATTTCCAGCAGCTCGGTGGTTGCAGGAACAAAGTGGATGCGCTCTTGGGTTGAGGGACAGCAGCCGCTGGGCTGCTGGGAGATGCAGCCGATGCAGCCTGCGTTGCAGCAGGGCGAGGTCGGCAAAGGGGCTTCCCAGCGGCCTAAAAAATAATTGCGGGCCGCCGGGCAGGCATAAGTCAGACAGCATTTGCCCAGATGCTGTATCAGGCGGTTGTGCGGATATTTCTTCAGCTTGGCCGCTGTCTTCTTGTCAATCTGCTTCTGATTGAAGCCCTTGGGGTCTTGTCGGATGTCGCTGTCGCTGCGGAAGGCGGCAACGACAAATTGACCGTCCTTCCAGCCGACAGCGGTGTAGGCGAAAAGCGGCAGCAGCGGAGCGTTGGCCTGCGTCTGATAGGCGGCGGAATAGATGGCTGTGTGCGCCGGGGCCATGAAAGCGGCCACAGCAGAAATCTCCGGGCTGCCGTCATACGGATTTTCATCCAGCAGGGCAGCTTCGCCGCTCTCCGGCTCGATGCCCACTGGCAGTCTGCCCGGCAGGACAAACAGCTCGCTGCCCTCCGGCAGAGGAATCAGCTCATCCGGCAAAGGCTGACGAAACTGACCCGCGCTGCTCCCGGCCATTTCCAAGCCGTCATAGTCAAGAATCTCGCCCTTGCTGTTGGCGAAGACCAGCGAGGGCCGCTTCATCAGGCTCATCAGTCGTCCGCGCCGGAGCGGAGCTTGGACAGCACCGAGTCCACCGCTGCGTAAATGGCCGCGTCATCGCCAAACACATCCTGCACCTTGGGATGACTGACCAGATCGTTGATAATGTAGGCGGTTACATAGAGGCTGAGGATGTTCGGATCTGGCACAAGGGTGCGGATATCGGCCACCTTGAGGCGGATTTCAAACTCCTCCATCTCCGCTGGAGCGCGCAGCTGCCGCTCCATGCCCTCCTGAATGGCCTGCAGGTCGTTGGTCTCGATGATATGCTCATCCAGAAGCCGCTGCACGACCTTGACCGCCAGCTCCTGCGCGTTGTCTTTGGCCTTGCTGAGAATGTGGCGGCGCTCACGCTCACGCTTGCGATCAATAGCATCTATCGCCTTGTTCGTGGAGCCGCTGGGGTTGTGATGGCGGGCCATGCTGCTTTTCTCCTTTTTTTTCTATGCCTGTTAAACCTGCGGCTCTGTCCAGTCGCAGGAGTCGCTTTTGTAGAGTTTGGCAAAACCGAGGACTCGGGCTGCGGTTTCCTGATCAAGCTGCATCTCATATTTGCGGACATACTCTGCCGCCATCCGATGGGTGTTGAAGATCGGCACATTGAGGCGCAGGTTGTTCGCCGCCAGCTGGAGGTACTCGTCCGGGCGGCTGTAGAACAGCTCCAGCACGCTGGGCAGCAGCTCGTAGAAAGAGCGCGAGTCCTCCTCATACAGCAGGGTGGAAGGATCCTCGCTCAGGCTGTCCGCCTTGATCGGCCCTTCATAGCCGAATTTCCAGCCAGTCTTGCCCTCGTGGTAGCCCTCGACCCACCAGCCGTCCATCACACTGAGATTAGGCACTCCATTCATCGCCGCCTTCATGCCGCTGGTTCCAGATGCCTCCAAGGGCCGCTTAGGACTGTTCAGCCAAGTGTGCACCCCGGCGACCATCATGCGGGCAAGTGCCATGTCGTAGCCAGGGAGGAAGACCAAGCGGGCAAGGCCTTTGCTCCGTTGATACAGTTCTTCCTGATTGTCGAGAATCAGCTTCAGCACTGACTTGCCCGGCTCGTCCTGCGGATGCGCCTTGCCGGCGAAAAGGAAATTCACCCGCCAGCCGCTCTTGACCAGAATTTCCGCCAACGCTTCAAGGTTATCGAAAATCAGGTCTGCCCGCTTGTAGGTGGAGAAGCGGCGGGCGAAGCCGACGGTGAACACGCCCGGACTGAGCAGGCTCTCCTCACCCTGCTTGAGGTGCGAAAGGTAGTTGGGGGGGTCAATCCAAGTCTCCTCCATCCGGTTGCGATGTTCGGCCAGCATCCGATTGACGTAGGTGACAAGGATGCGGTTGTCCTCCTCCCAAGCTTGATTCAGGCCGCGCAGGAAGACAGGATCATCATCAATCTGCGACTCGCCGAAGAGGCCGGGATCGTCGCGCCATCCGATCAGCTCGTCGGTGCTGTCAAAGACCCGCGCCCGCGCCGCGCTGATCCAAGTCAGATGATGCACGCCGTTGGTCACGGCCCGGATTTTGTCGGCAGATTCTTGGAACTGCTTTCTTGTCACATCCCGGTGCAGGCGGCTGACGCTGTTCACAGCCCGGTTGACCCGCATGGCGAAGGCGGTGAAGTTGTACTCGTGCGGCGACTCTGGATCGTTGGCGAGCAGGTCAAGAATGCGGCAGCCGGTGGCGTGGCTGATGCCGGTGTAGAGCGATCGGGCGAAGCGGTCATGCCCAGCCTTGACTGGCGTGTGAATGGTATAGACAATATGTTTGGCCGATTCCTGCGCGGCGGCGAGAATATCCTTGTCGGTCATTTTCTCGCGCCAGCCGCTGCCCAGCATCCGCTCAATCTGCCGGAGAATCAGATGCAGCGTCACCGTCACCCCGTGCTGCTCGTTAAGATGGATGGTGTGTGGATGCAGACCGAGCCGCTCGATCAGCGGCAGGATGCCGGAGCCGAGCATCCGCCGTTGGTTGGCCTTCATGATGTCGGACTTGGCACTGTAGAGCCTCAACCCGGCCTCACGTACCCAAGGCGGCGAGGAGGGGATGGAGTAGTCAAGGAGGAATTCCGGCACAAAATAGTCCAACTCCTCGCCGATCTCCAGCTTCATCCAGACATGGGCCTTGGCCTCGGTCGGATGATCGTATTCGTTGAAAAAAGGCACGGTCAGCTCCAGCGGCTGACCGGAATGGTCCGGATCTTGCAGCTGAAAGAGAGTCGGCGTACTCTCTGGACTCCATTGCATGGCTTGGTCAATCTGCCCGACGCGGGAATCAACGAGCTGGGCGAAATACCCCTCCCGGTAGAGCAGGGAAACGGCGAAAACAGGAATATGCAGGTCAGCGAAGCTCTTGAGAGTGTCGCCGGCCAGCACGCCGAGGCCGCCGCTGTAGTTGGGAATTTTGCGCGGGCCGCGCAGGTATTTGTCAATCAGGCGCGAGCAGATCGGGTTGTCGCTTTTTCTGCCGTCTTGGGCGCGGAGAAAATCCTGCACAGGATGAAACATGTCCGGATCCGCGCCGATTTCCATTGAGACATAGGCCACGGACTTGTCCTCCGGCCTGCTCAGAGCCTGCCAGACGCGATCAAAAACCTGCTGCGGCACGCCAAAGAAGGTGCCGAACCGGTTCGTGCAGATAAGCTCCTCTGCGCTGGCGACGTTGACTGTTTTTTGCGGTATCACGGGGTTCTCATGTGTGCGGAAATGATGCGCTCTCTGCCGGGCATTGTTTTCAGGACAAAAACCGGCTCCTCCAACCTGTTAAGAGTAGATGGGCCGCTCCGGTTTTGCAAGGGGAAATCCTTTTTTGCAGAGAAAAATGTTGAATTCCTCCCCTGTTCTGGTACGATAGGGAGAATTGCACCGATAAAATACTTACCCAAGCATGGAGATGAAGATGCGTTTGAGCAAGGTGTTGTGTTTCTGTGTTATCATGGCATTTGCCGCACCGCTGTCCCTGACGGGCTGCGGCAAGAAAAAAGCAGGCGACGCGGCCAGCGTGGCTGAAGCGGGCGCAGGCGGCGAGGGTTTGGGAAGCCAAGAGCCTCTGGAGACCCCTGCGGGGGGAGTGGACGGTCAGCAGGGCAATATTTCCGAAGGCCGCACCTCCGGGCCTCTGCTGCCGGTGTATTTTGACTACGACTCTTCCAAGGTTGAGGGCGATCAAGTCAGCCGGATTGAGCACAACGGCGATTTTCTCAAACAGAATGCCGGGAAAAAAGTGCGGATTGAAGGCAACTGCGACGAGCGCGGCAGCCGCGAGTACAACCTCGCGCTGGGCGAGCGGCGCGCCAACGCGGCCAAGAAATACCTGAGCAATCTTGGCGTGGAGACTGGCCGGATTTCGACGGTGAGCTGGGGCGAGGAGAAGCCGCTGGTCTTTGGTCAGGACGAGCAGTCTTGGGCGCAGAACCGGCGGGCTGATTTCGTTTTTGCTGAATAAGACTAAGACATGATCTGCAAAGGTAAGCTCTCCGGTGAGGATGCTGGAGAGCCTGCCTGACACGCTTGCCGCATCCCGTGCAGTCTTTACCCTTCCTCCCTTTTTTCGACACGCTTTTCATTCTTCAAAGGAGATGACCATGAACAGAATTGCCGCGCTGTGCGCCGCGCTGTGCCTGCTGTTGACCGCTTCCGTCGCTGCGGCGGAGATGAAGCTTGCCGTCCTCAACATTCAGGACGTGCTGACCAAATCCTCGGCAGGCTTGGCCGCCAAGGACAAAATTGAGAAGCGGATGAAAGAGCTGAAATCATCCTTGGAGGGAGACAAGCAGCAGCTTGTGTCGTTCCAAGATGAGATGAAAAAGAAGGCCTCAGTCTGGAGCGAGGACAAAAAACAGGAGCAGGTGCTGGAATTCCAGAAGAAGCGGCGGGAGCTGGAGGCCAAGCAGGACAATGCCAATATGGAGATGAAGAATCTTCAGGACCGCCATTTGGCTCCGATCATGAAGGAGCTTGAGGGCATTGTCCGCGAAGTCGCTGCCAGCAAGGGCTATTCGCTGGTGCTGCCCAGCAACGCGGTGCTTTATTTTGACAACTCTATTGACATCACCGCCGAAGTGACAAAGAGCCTCAACGCCAAGCTGAAATAACTTTTCTGCTGGCGGATGAATCCTTATCAGTTTCTGCGCTACACGCCTGGCAGCAACTGCGGCGAGTGCGGTTGGCCGACTTGCCTTGCCTTTGCGGCGGCTGTGACCAAGGCTGGAGTTCCTGCTGTCCGCTGTCCGCACCTCAAACGAGAAGGACTGCCGCAGGAGCTGCTCAACGGCAGCGCAGCGGCGGACGCGGACAGTCTGGAGCGCGGCGAGGAGGAGCGGCAGACCGTCTTGGCCGCGCATCTTCGCGGAAAGATGCAGGGGCTGGACTTGCGGCAGCTTGCGCCCCGCATCGGCGCAGCGTGGTTGGCTGACACACCTGACCTCCTTTGCTTCGCTTTCCTGAACCGTCTGGTGCGGCTGAGCGCAGCAGGCATTCTTCTTGACGGTACTGAGCCTGCCGATCCCAGAGATCAGATTCTTCTCTATAATTATATCTGGTTTGGCGGCGCGGGCAGCTACAGGAAATCTGACGGCACGTGGGTAGGCATGGAAAGCCTGCCTAACTCAATTTCTAAAATCCGCACCTTGGCTGCGTACTGCGAAGAGCGGCTGGCAGAGCGTTTCAGCGGCAGGGTTGAACGGCTGATCGAACTCTGCGCAGCCCTTGGCGCAACGCCCGCTGATCAGAGCGCGGACGCAGCCTTTGTCATCCCTGCTCTGCCCTGTGTTCCTCTCCTGCTGCTGTTTTGGAATGCGGAGCCTGAAGACGGCTTCGCAGCCAAGGTGAAGGTACTCTTCGATCATCATGTGCTGGATTTCCTGGATCTCGAATCTCTTGTTTTCACCGCCGAGCGCATGGCGGACCGCCTGCTGGAGCTTGACCGCTGATGCTGCGTGATGCAATTGACCGTTTTGCCGAGGCCAATATTCTCGTCATCGGCGATGTTATTCTTGACCAGTTCATCTGGGGCACAGTCACACGGATATCCCCGGAAGCTCCGGTGCCTGTGGTCAATGTGACCAAAGAGGAGCTGCTTCTTGGCGGCAGCGCCAACGTGGTGCGGAACATCGTCTCGCTCGGCGGCCGCTGCGCTTTATGCGGCATCATTGGTGATGATGTGATGGGCAACGAGCTGCTCTCCCTGATGCAGGCCGCAGGCGCGCCAACCGACGGCCTGATCAAAGGCAGCCGTCCGACCACGATCAAAACACGGGTGGTGGCGCAGCGGCAGCAGGTGGTGCGCTATGACCGCGAGCAGAGCGGCCCGCCGTCCGCGCTGACTTTGCAGCGGCTGCTGGCCTATTTGGAAAAGAATCTTGCTGGCTTTGATGCGGTGCTTGTTTCGGATTACGCCAAAGGCGTGATCAGCGGCCCGCTGATGTGCCGTCTGCACGAGCTGCTGGCCCAGCTGCGGAGCGAAAAACATCCGCTGCCGCTGATCGTTGATCCTAAACCAGTCAATGCGGCCCTGTTCTCTGGGGCAACAGTCATCACCCCGAACAACTTTGAAGCGGCCAAGATCAGCGGCGTTGAGATCACTGATGAAGCCTCGCTGCTTGCTGCGGCCCGCGCTGTTAAAAAAGACCTGGCCTGCACGGCAGTGCTGATCACTCGAGGTGAGGCAGGCATGGCGCTTCTGGAAGGAGAAAACGACATGGTGCTGATTCCAACTATGGCTAAAGAAGTGTATGATGTGACCGGCGCAGGGGACACAGTCGCGGCGGCCCTCTCCCTGGGTTTGGCTGCTGGCTGCTCGATGACCGAGGCGGCTGTCATCGCCAATCATGCCGCAGGAATAGTGGTGGGCAAAGTCGGCACCGCCTCTGCCAGCCGGGATGAACTGCTGACAGCCTTGGCGGCGGAGGGCTTGTGATGCGGCCCCGCAGCATGACCGGCTTTGGCCGTGGCGAGGCAGGAGAGCAGAGCTGGACAGCGGAAATCCGCACCGTCAACCACCGTTTTCTGGATCAGCGCGTGGTCTTGCCCGCCGCCTTCAGCGGGCTGGAAGAGCGGGTGAAGAAGATCGTGGCCGGACAAATGGACCGGGGCCGGGTGGAGCTTTGCCTCTCCTTCCGTGGCCCTGCCGCAGCCGCGCCGCTTTTGTCGGTGGACGTGGAGCTAGCCCGGCAGTATCACCGCTGCCTGCTGCAGCTGAAAGAGGAGCTTGGGCTGGACTGCCAGTTCAGCCTGAACGACCTGCTGGCTCAGCGCGGCATCATTGTCCAGCAGGAGCAGAGCCTGGACGTGGAGCAGGAATGGCCGCTGATCGAGCGCGCTGTCCTTGCCGCCTTGGCCGACTGCGAACACATGCGCGAGCAGGAAGGGCAGAGCCTCAAGGAGGAGCTGAACACCCGTCTTGATGCGTTTGCAGCCACAGTCAGGGAGGTGGCCAGTGCCATTCCTCAGATTGTTGAGCAGCGGCATCAGGAGCTGCAAGACAGGATCAGACGGCTGCTGGCAGGCGTGGACATTGACCCGGCCCGCTTGGCCCAAGAGGCTGCCATCATGGCGGACAAGGCCGATGTCACCGAGGAGATTGTCCGTCTGACCAGCCACATCAGCCAGTTCCGCAGCTTTCTTGACAGCGGCGAGCCGTGCGGCAGACGGCTGGATTTCCTCCTGCAAGAGTTCCTGCGCGAGGTCAACACGCTGGCCTCGAAGATATCCAACGCCGCTGTTGCCCGGCTGGGCGTGGAGATGAAAAACGAGATCGAGAAGCTGCGCGAGCAGGTGCAGAATCTCGAATAAACGGCAGCGGCTCAGCCCTGTGAACGCGCGTGAGGCGGGCAGATGCAGGCCCTGCCTGCGGCGTTGAGCCGTTGCTCATCACGCCGCTGCCCGGAATCATCCTGCTCTGCATGTCAGAAAAAACATCGGCCGATGTTTTTAAAAATCACGCCCGATGTTTTAGAAAACCACGGCCGACAACGGATCTTTTCACGGCCGATGTTCAGACCAAACATCGCCCGTAACCGGAACTTTTCACGGCCGTGGTTTTAGGAAATCACGCTCGATAAAAAATTTTTTCACGCCCGTGGTTTTTAAAAATCACGACCGATGTTTTTCCAAAACTGCGACCGTTAAATTTTTCGGGAGTGAACGATGACTGTCCGGGCTGCGCACTGGGACGCGATTTTTTCCAGCAAGCAAGATGCGGAGCTTGGCTGGCATGAGAAGGATGTCTCCCAGACCTTGAAATTCCTCGATCTGCTGCCGCAGACAGCGGCGGCAGTGTTCCTGCCGGGCGCAGGCACCTCGCTGCTTGTGGACGCGCTCTCAGCCAGAGGCTATGCGCTCATCCTCAACGACATCAGCGCAGTTGCCTTGCAGAAGCTGCGCGAACGCAGAGGAGAACATGAGCAGATCACGCTGCTGCATCATGACATTGCTCAGCCGCTGTCGGCTGCGCTCGCCGGGGCGGCTGATCTTTGGATAGACCGGGCGGTGCTGCATTTCCTGCTGCAAGAAGAGGAGATTCAGGGCTATTTTGCCAATCTGCGTTCGGTGCTGCGGCCTGGCGGCCATGTCTTGCTGGCGGAGTTTTCAACCGCCGGGGCGGCGAAATGCGCCGGCCTTGAGCTGCATCGTTATTCCATTGCAGAAATGTCCCTGCGTCTGGGCAATGATTTCACCCTGATCGCCGCTGAAGAGCATACTTACATCAATCCTTCCGGCCAGCCCCGCCCGTATGTTTATGGGCTGTTCGCACGTCATTCATAATGGACAACCGGCTCATCAACATCGGCTTTGGCAACGCTGTGAAAATCAGCCGCATCTTGGCGGTGGTCAATCCAGGCTCGTCGCCTATCCGCAAACTCAAGGAAGAAGCCAAGCAGGAGCAGCGCCTGATTGATGTGACTGAAGGCCGCCGCACGCGCGGCATCATTATCTTGGACAGCGGCCATCTTGTCCTGACATCGGTCCAGCCTGAGACCATCAGCCAGCGTTTGGCCGCCCTTGAGAAAGAGCAGGCCAGCCCGTCCCGCCTGCTGCACTTGGAGGAGAACAGCCATGAATGAAGGCCTGTTGTTTGTTCTGTCCGCGCCGTCCGGCTGCGGCAAAACCACACTGCTGCGGCAGGTGATGGAGAGGCTGTCCGGCCTTTCCTTCTCGGTCTCGCACACCACCCGCCAGCCAAGGACCGGCGAGGTCAACGGCCGTGATTATCACTTTGTCAGCCTGGAGGAGTTCAAAGCTGTCCGTGACTGTCAGCCTTCAGGCTTTCTCGAGTGGGCGGAAGTGCACGGCAACTGCTACGGCACATCAAGGCAGGAGGTGGACAGCCGTCTGGCCGCAGGGATGGATGTGATCCTCGACATTGATGTGCAGGGCGCAGAGCAGGTGCGCCGCAACGCTCAGCCAGTGACAATTTTTATCGCTCCGCCCTCATTGACGGAGCTGGAACGGCGGCTGCGCGGTCGCGGCACCGAGAGTGAAGAGAGCCTGCGCCGCCGTCTCGCCAATGCGGCCAAGGAAATGGAGTCCGCTCCCGCCTACACATATTTGATCATCAACGACCGGCTGGAGCAGGCTGCGCTTGAGCTGAGTTCCATCATTATTGCCGAACGCTGCCGGAAACGGCGCACAGCCTGAACAGCGGCGGCAGCACAGCCAGCCTCTTCAGCATATGTCTTCCCGCACGGCCATCATCGCCCTGACCAAAGGCGGCAGCCTGCTTGCTGAACGGCTGGCTGCCCTGCTGCCCGGCAGCGAGCAGCTGCGCAGCAGGGGCAAGGTGCAGGAGACGCTCGCCCGCGTCTGGCAGGATTATGACAGCCTGATCTGCATCATGGCCGCAGGAATCGTGGTGCGCTGCATCGCCCCGCTGCTCCGTGACAAAACTGCCGATCCGGCAGTGGTGGTCTGCGACGAGCAGGGGCAGTTCGCCATTTCGCTGCTCTCAGGTCATCTTGGCGGCGGCAATGA
>NZ_JBLWEP010000013.1:2244-3792 GCF_048287355.1 Candidatus Electronema sp. TJ | reverse complement strand
AGCCGGAGCAGGCTGACCTGCGCATCACCTGCCGCACCGCGCAACAGCCGCGCCAAGCCCTGCTGCATCCCAAGGCGCTGGTTGCCGGAATAGGCTGCAACCGCAACACGCCGGCAGCAGAAATCAGCGCAGCCCTGCGGACAGCCTGCGCTGAGAACGGCCTCGCCTTTCAATCCATCAGCAGACTGGCTTCCATTGATCTGAAACAGAATGAACCCGGGCTGCTTGCTGTGGCAGAACAGCATGGCTGGCCGATACACTTTTACCCTGCTGAGCAGCTCAACCGTATTGAAGATGTGACCAGCTCGGCAGCTGTGCTGCATGCCACCGGTGCCAAAGCTGTGGCCGAGCCTGCCGCCATCCTCAGTTCTGGCGGCGGTTCTCTGCTGGTGCGGAAACAGAAATCAACCAATGTGACCGTGGCGATTGCCGAACTTGCCTCATTTCTCCTTCCCCGTTGAAGCCCTTTCCGGGCGGCAGAGAGTATCTGCGCATTTTCTCTTGCAATTTTGGCGGCAATATGGCAGTATGCACGTTAAATTCGTGCGTTACCTGTCAGCCGCGCGAAAACGATGCAGTTATTTCTTGTGAAAATTAGGCTTCCGTCCACAGTCAGGACGGTTTTGATTTTGAAACAGTGCAGGAAGGAGAATTCATGACCGCAATTGCAGAAAATGCCGCCAAGATCAGCGGCGCAGTGATGGTGATCGGCGGCGGCGTGGCCGGTGTGCAGACCGCGCTTGACCTGACCGAGCTGGGCTACAAGGTCTATCTGGTGGAGAAATCAGCTGCCATCGGCGGGGTCATGGCCCGCTTGGACAAGACCTTTCCCACCAACGACTGCTCGCTCTGCATCCTCGCGCCCAAGCTGGTTGAGGCCGGCCGCGATCCGAACATTGAGATACTGACGCTCTCCGAGCTGGTCGAGCTGAAGGGTGCGCCCGGCAATTTCACGGCCACGATCAGGAAGCAGCCGCGCTATATTGACGAAGAAGTCTGTACCGGCTGCGGCCAGTGCACGCTGTACTGCCTCAAAGAGATCGGCAACGATTTCAACGAGCACATGCAGGTCAATCACGCCGCGCACATTGACTATTCGCAGGCCGTGCCGACCTCGTACTACATTGACGCGAAAGCCTGCCTGAAGCTGAATCACGACACCTGCGGTCTCTGCGCCGTGGCCTGCCAAGCTGGAGCAATCCGCTTTGATGACACGGAAAAAACGCTGGAGATTCCGGTCGGGGCGGTCATTCTTGCGCCGGGCTTTGGCCGGGTGAGCGACGAGGTCATGGCCAAGTACGGCTTGGGCAAGTTCACGGATGTGGTCACAGCCTTTGAGCACGAGCGGCTGATGTGCGCCTCCGGCCCGACCGGCGGAGAGATACTGCGCCTCTCTGATCATCAGCACCCGAAGAAGATCGCCTTCATCCAGTGCATCGGCTCCCGCGACGAGACTTGCGGCAACAACTACTGTTCCTCAGTCTGCTGCATGTACGCGATCAAGCAGGCGACCTTGGCCCGCGAGCACGATCCGAACTGCGAGATCAC
>NZ_JBLWEP010000013.1:0-1523 GCF_048287355.1 Candidatus Electronema sp. TJ | reverse complement strand
CTGCGCGAGGCCGGATTGAACCGCTCGCTCTTCGAGATGGCCAACATCCGCGACCAATGTTCGTGGGTGCACATGCACGAGCCGGAGCGGGCCACCGCGAAAGCCAAGGATGCCGTACGTATGGCGGTAGCCAAGGCTTGCTGCTTGACTGCGCTTCAGGAAATGCAGCTACCGGTCACGCCCTCGGCTCTGGTCATCGGCGGTGGCTTGGCAGGCATGACCGCAGCTTTGACCATTGCGGATCAAGGCTTTGAAGTGGCCCTGATTGAGCGGGGAACGCAGCTCGGCGGCAAGGCATTGCTGCTCACTGCTGACCGTCACGGCAAGGATCCGCGTCAGGCAGTGCAGGAAATGATCAACAAGGTGAGCAGTCATCCGAAGATCACCGTACACACCGAAGCGCAGGTGACAGCGGTGTCCGGCTATGTCGGCAACTTCACAACCACAGTCGAAAGTAAGGGCGCAAGCGAGCTGATTCATCACGGCGTGACCGTGCTCGCCACCGGCGGCAATCCCTATCAGCCGACGCAGTACGCTTACGGCCAGTCGCCGAAGATTGTCACCCAGATTGAGCTGGAGCAGCGGCTTGTTGCAGATCAGACTGGGTTGAAGGCGGCGAAGCAGGCGGTGATGATTCAGTGCGTCGGCTCGCGCGACGAGGATTTGACCTATTGCAGCCGGGTCTGCTGCGGCCAAGCACTAAAGAACGCCCTGCGCCTTAAAGCCTTGCAGCCGGAGATGCAGATCATCATTCTCTACCGCGACATGCGGGCCTACGGCTTTATGGAGGACGACTACCGCAAGGCACGGCAGCTCGGCGTGATCTTCACCCGCTACAGCCTCGACCGCAAGCCGGAAGTCAGCGTGAATGGCGACGCAGTCACGGTGCGTTATTTTGATCCGCTGCTCGGCGAAGACTTGGCGATGGAAACCGACCTGCTCGCGCTCTCAACCGGCATAGTCCCGGAAGACCCGACCACGCTGGCGAAAATGCTGAAAGTGCCAGTCACGGCGGAGAAGTTCTTCCTTGAGGCACATGTCAAATTGCAGCCGGTTGATCTGCCGGTTGACGGCACCTATGTTTGCGGCCTGGCGCACTCACCGCGCGGCATGGACGAGACCATCGCCCAAGCGCAGGCCGCCGCTGGCCGGGCATGTCATCCGCTGGCCAAAGGTTCGGTCACGCCCGCGCCCATTGTCTCCAAGATTGACCCGGAGAAGTGCATCGGCTGCGCCGCCTGCGAGACCTTCTGCCCGTACAAGGCGATTGAGATGTACAAGGACGACAAGAAGCGTAAGGCGCGCACCATCACTGCCTCGTGCAAGGGCTGCGGTGTCTGCGCCGCCCGCTGCCCGACCATGGCCATTGACATGGGCCGCTTCACTTTGGACGGCATCATGGCCCAGATCAAGGCTTTTGGGGAGGAGGTTGCTGTGTAACCGATCGGCCTTCAAGGGGAAATGCAGCCCGGATTGCAGATGCGGTCCGGGCTGTTTTGGTTTGACAGGGAGCAGCGGCAAAG
>NZ_JBLWEP010000012.1:0-25562 GCF_048287355.1 Candidatus Electronema sp. TJ | reverse complement strand
GCCCTGATTCCAATTGGAATTGCCCCGGTTCCAATTGGAATCAGGGCAAAGCAAGCGTACTCCGCCGCACTTGCAGCGAGCATCCTTCCGGCGCAGGCGGCGGGAAAACAGAATAATTCAGCAGAGCTGCCTGACTCGCCGGACATTGTCCTTCCGAAATACCGCATTGCCATCTTTGTTCACGGCTGCTTCTGGCACCGGCATGAAAACTGCGCAAAGGCGCGGATGCCCGGCAGCAATCAGGACTATTGGCAGCAGAAATTTGCCCGCAACATGGCGCGGGACGCAGCAGCGGTCAAGGAGCTTGAAATCTTGCAATGGCGGGTGCTGGTGCTGTGGGAATGCGAGATTCTGCGCGATCCGCTGGCGGCCTGCGCAAGCGTGATCAGTCGTTTGCAGGGCGATGCGCCGCAAAAATATGCTGCTGAACTGGACCGCAGGCAGATATTGCAGCTTGCGGAAAAGAAGAACAGGTGTTATCTGAATAGGAAGCGGCAGGATGACGTTCTCTGAAGAATAGACAACACCAAGAGAGGAAATGCGAATGGACATCTTTGAAGCGATTCACACCCGGCGCAGCATCAGGCAGTTCACCGGCGGCGAGGTCAGTGAAGAGACAGTGCGGCAAATTTTGTCTGCCGCCATGTGCGCCCCTTCAGCAGGCAACGCTCAGCCGTGGCAGTTTGTGGTGCTGCGTGACCGCGCCCTGCTCGACCGCATCCCGGACATTCATCCTCACGCCATGATGACCCGGCAGGCATCAGTGGGCATTCTTGTCTGCGGAGATCTGCGCTTGGAAAAATACAAAGGCTTCTGGGTGCAGGACTGCTCCGCCGCCACGCAGAACTTGCTGTTGGCCGCGCACGGAGTCGGTCTGGGAGCAGTCTGGACAGGCGTTTATCCTGACGAAGGACGGACGGCGAATTTCCGCCAGTTCTTCCGGCTGCCGGAAGAGATCGTCCCCTTCTCCTTCGTGCCGATGGGGCCTCCGGCGCAGCAGCTCGCCCGCAAAGACATTTTCTTGCCGGAGCGGGTGCATCTGAACGGCTGGTGATCAGCTCAGATTAAAAGAGAGCGGCCCTTGCGCCGCTCCAAAACACTCCACTTCCTCATGTTCATTCTCGGAAATTTCCTGCTCGCCCTTGCCAAGCTGATTTATCTGGTCTCCAATGCCTATATCTGGATCGTCATTGCCAGAGCGGTTATCTCTTGGGTCAATGCCGATCCCTACAATCCCATTGTCCGCTTTCTCATTCAGGCCACGGATCCGGTACTGCATAAAATCCGCCGCTGGCTGCCGCCAATGGGCGGGCTTGATCTCAGCCCGATGCTTCTGATCATCGCTATCATCTTTCTCCAGAGCTTCCTCGTGCCGACCTTGCAGCATCTCGGCATGATGTTTTCCCCGGAGACGGTTCGGTTTTAGGATGTCGGCAGACTTGCCGTGAATGATCTTTGCTCAAGGCAAGGTCTGTCAAGAATATTCTGATTGAATCAGTTTTTCCGCCAGCCTGTAAACTGTTGTGCCGATAGTCCTTGGCCAGTCTGCGCAGGGAGGAGTGTCGCGCTGCTTGGCCCGGCGGACAGCCTCAGCAATATTTTCCTTGGTGAATTTTCCGGTGCAAATTCCTTTGTCGTAATCTGGAAGATACTGCTTCTGCTTCAGTCGCTCTGAACATTGCGCTGAAGATTGAATGCCTTTGCCGTCTTCAAAATGCAGGAGCAGCCAATATTCAAACTTAGGATTGCTGAGGGCGAGGGCATAATTTTCTTTTTGTTGCGACCAAGTATGCAGCTCAGAAAGCTGCTCGTCTGTCCACCGGTCTTTATCAACAACCAGCCACGCCTCATCTGAATCTTTCAGCTCATTCTTTTGCAGCCACGTTTTCATTCGCTTCAGAACATGAAAAGGCGAACTGCTATGCCCGCTTTTCAAACATTCGACTTTAATCGTTGCAGTGCGGCTGTTGAAAAAATTAAAATATTGCTGCTCTGTCTTCTCGCCTTCCGCAGCTATGAGAAACAGCTTCCGATATGACCGCTGGCCAATCTCTCTTGCAAACCTGCGCAGCTTCGGAGGCATTATTCCGCCTCCTCAGATTTGCATTGCCGTAATGGGCCATTCAGCAGAAGGCGGGGAATGCCGCCCAGCCTTCCTTGTAGATAGCTTTTCCGAATATCTTTGTCTTTCGCGGCATCTTTATATTCGCTGAAGGAATAAAGCGTGGACGCGCCAGAAGCATCTCGTTCCGCCACCCACATTTCATCATGACGCAAGAGTTGCTTGTCCATCAGCAGCACATCGTGCGTTGTCAGCAGCAGCTGCGAGCGGGTCTTTGCAGAACAGCTGTCGAGATACCCTTCAAGCAGTCTTCTGGTCAGAAGGGTATGCAAGCTGCGGTCAATCTCATCTATGACACAAACTTGATGTGAATTCTGACCGGAAAGCCAAAGAAAGACAGGCAGGAGATCAATGAGCCGTTGCGATCCGTCCGACTCCTGCTTGATCTCGAACATTGCTTTTGTGCCATCTGTTTTCAGATGGGAGGTCATCAGTTTCTTGGCAATCAGCTTGTCTTCTTTCAGGGTGATAAAAAATGTTGTCAAACTACCCCTTGGGTTAGATGGAACCTGAATAGTAACATTTTTTCCTTCTTTCAGATTCTTCTGAAGATCAAGCTTCGTAACTTGTAATAACGGAATAGTCTCAAAAGGAATTTCCTCTCCTTCAAGATGAATTATGCCTGTGTCAAGCTGCTGAAGAAGATCGTTCATAGTGGCGTACAAAGAGTTCTTATCATCGAGAAATTTCTCGAATGGTACAAACCCCTCATTAGGCGCGATCAATATGAGATTATTGCAGAACCAATCATAAATCGGCCTGAATTGGCTGATTCGTTGAGAAACAGAGTTAGTGAGGAAGAGCTGATTCTCTCTGGTTCCATTAAGGACGGTTTGAAGAACCGGGTCATCCAGCTTTCCTGTTCTGTCGTAGAGAACCTCCTCGTTGTCACCAGCAATCTTAACGAGCTTCTCCTCAACAACCGCAGCTCTGGTCACAGCAAAGCTGAACTCGTATATAATCTCGTCAATCAGCAGCTCGAAGCAGAACCGGGCAGGCCGTTCTGTTCCGTCAGCATCCAGACAGAAGGTTTCGACCGGAATTGGCTCGTCAATCTGGGTAACTTTGACCACCAACGATCTGGCAAAGTTTAATGCCTTAAAGAAGTTGCTCTTACCAGAAGCATTGCCGCCATAGATCGCCGCAATCGGAAGAACTCTTGCTCCATACTTATCGAGCTTTGGAATCCGTTCTATATGCAGACGTTTCCTCGTGGCAACCATCGAAAAGGTGACTGGATCACGGAAGGACATCCAATTTTCAAGCGTGAAGCTGATGATCATCTCATCCTCTCTTTTTGTTCAATTGCTGTTTGTCCAACACAGTTCACCTTAGAAAGTTGCCACAAAGAATCAAAGGGCGACGGAAAGCAAACTCTCCCCTTCCATCTCCCTTGGCTGCTCCAGTCCAAGCAGACTCATCAAGGTTGGGGCAATGTCTTTGAGTGCGCCGCCGCTCTTCAGCGTGCAGCCCTTATGCTGGTCGCTGATAAGGATGAAAGGCACCGGGTTGAGGGTGTGCGCGGTGTGCGGTTCGCCGGTTTCCAAGTTGACCATCACCTCGGCGTTGCCGTGGTCGGCAGTGACGACAAGGATGCCGCCCAGCTCGAGCAGCCGCTTGGCGATGCGGCCAAGGCAGCGGTCAACAGTCCCGCAGGCCCGCGCTGCCGCTGCCAAGACTCCGGTATGCCCGACCATGTCGCCGTTGGCAAAGTTGAGGATGACCAGATCGTGGATAGGTTCAGCTAACACCTCCAGCAGGCGGTCGGTGACTTCGTTCGCGCTCATTGACGGCTTGAGGTCATACGTTGCCACATCACGGGGCGACTCGATTAGAATGCGCTCTTCGCCGGGAAACGGCTCCTCGCGCCCGCCGTTAAAGAAATAGGTGACATGGGCGTATTTCTCAGTCTCAGCAATGCGCAGCTGACGCAGCCCAGCCTTGCTGACCTCTTCACCGAGTATGCGGGTCAGGTTTTGCGGCGGAAAAGCCACCGGGAAAGGGAACTCCGCCTCGTATTCCGTCATCGTCACCAATTCGAGCAGTTTGGGCCGGTTGCTGACATCAAAGCCCTTGAAGTCGGCATCAAGGAAGGCGTGGCACAGCTCGCGCACGCGGTCGGCGCGGAAATTGAAAAAAACAACCGCATCGCCGTCCTTAATCCGGCCTGCATCGTCCAGCACGGTCGGCTGAATGAATTCATCCGTCTCCCCACGAGCATAGGCTGCTGTCACCGCGTCCAGCGGATCAGCAGCAGACAATCCCTGCCCACCGACCATCGCTCGCCACGCCTTCTCGACTCGATCCCAGCGAGTGTCCCTGTCCATCGCCCAGTAGCGGCCTGAAACCGTCGCCACGTTGCCGCAGCCGATGCGCTGGATGATTGCCAAAAGCTCGCGCATATAGCCCACGCCGCTGCTCGGCGGTGTGTCGCGCCCGTCCATGAAGCAGTGAATCTTGGCCTCGATCTTGCGGGCCGCTGCCATTTCCAGCAAAGCCGCCAAGTGGCTGAGATGCGAATGCACACCGCCGTCTGAGAGCAGACCGCAGAAATGCACCCGAGAGCCAGCGGCCTGCGCTTTGTCCAGCACTGCCGTCAAAGCGGGATTCTTGGCAAATTCCCCCAACGCAATCGCCCGGCTGATGCGGGTGTAGTCCTGATACACTACCCGGCCCGCGCCGATGTTAAGATGGCCGACCTCGGAATTGCCCATCTGTCCTTCTGGCAGGCCGACCGCGCCGTTGTGCGCTGTCAGCGTGGTGTAAGGATACTCGGCGGCCCATCTGTCCATGTTCGGAGTCAGGGCCACAGACACCGCGTTGGTCGGAGAAGCCGGAGCCACGCCCCAGCCGTCGAGAATCGCCAAGACCACAGGCCGTCCTGCTGCTGTCATTCTTCTTCCTCCGGCTCGGCAACGCCCAAATCCTCTTTCAAATCCAAGCGGGGCGCGTCGTGCCACAAGCCTTCCAGATCATAGAACGCCCGCTGCTCTTTGTAAAAAATATGCACCACCGCGTCGCCAAAGTCGAGCAGCACCCAGAGGCCCTCTTGCAGACCCTCGGCGTGCTGGCTGCTCACCCGCTTGGAGTTCAACTCCGCCTCGATGGTCTCGGCCAACGCCTGCACATGGCGGGTCGAGCGGCCGCTCATGATGACGAAATAATCGGTGAAGGAGGATTGGCCGCGCACGTCGAGCACGGTCAGCTCTTCAGCCTTGGTGTCAAGGGCGATGCGGGCGCAGATAGCAGCCAGCTCTTGGCCGCCGCATTCCTGGTATTCTTTTCTTAGTTGTCGCATATCATCTGTTGATGAGAGATTTTGGATTCAAAAACGATAAAATAACTTTTGGGATGGTTAATTCTTAAACTTCAAATAAATCTTTGAACCACTGCATGAACACTGCCGCTTGTGGCGAGTCTGAAGACAAAATACGTTTTATTACCGCTTGATGAAGTTGTAGTCCCGGCGGATTCTGCCACGCCAGCCATGTATGAATTTTTGCTTTGTCGCTGTGGCAGTCTTTGAAGCAATCTCCCTGCTCTTTGGCCTGAATCACTTTAGCCTGCTGGCAGCAATTCTCAGAAAATTGCCACAGTTTCTTTCCGCCTTCCGGCAGGAGAAATTGCAGAAATGTTTCCAGCATTCCCCGTTCTTTGTTGTCAGGCATTATCCAAATGCCGAGCTTGATTTCTCCGGGATGAATCAGGCCAGTTGCAGGAATATGCTCTGGAATATCAGGATATATTTCGATCAGGCAATTGCGGATGCTTTGCCAGCGGTTGGTGGGACAATCATCCGCATCAAGAATGATGCCAAGAATTCTTAAGCCAGACGCTTGCAACTCAGTATTGAGCAGTTTTTTGTTTAGCTTGTTTATTCCATCAAATGGCTTAATTTCAACAATACGCCTCTTCTTTTTATCTTCCCAGATTATGCCATTGGCTTCAACAAACTGAGGAATCACCCATTTTTCGTCGTCACCCTCAACCAGCAAAACTTTTTCGTAAATCATTTCATCTCACCTCAACATCTCTATTCAAGGCAAGGTGCATTTCTTCGTTCGTAAAGGTCGTCGCCAGTTTTTTATCTTTGTTAATTCGATGGATTCGGATAGGCATATCTGTAAATTCATCTTCAACGGCGTTATCGGCCAGCGTTTCCCAGCAATCTCTACTGTGCGTTGTGGCGAAAACCTGCACGTTGAGCTTTCTTGCGGTGGCGCAAATTAGCTTCCACATTTTTGACATCACTGTGTGATGCAGGCCAGTATCTATTTCATCAATTAGCAAGATGCCATCCTTTGCTCCGACAAGAGATAAGGCAAGGCCAAGCAAACGCCAGATGCCATCGCCAAAGCTGCCGATAGGAATTCTTTCTTCCCATTTGCTGCTTTTAACGACAATACCACCACGGAATATTACTGAAGATGAGCTGCTTCCGCTAATTGGAGCTAATCGGATAATATCTGGCTCGATAATCTTTACTGCTTCCAAGACTAATTCTTCTTCAGGGTTAAGAATTGTTTTATCGAACAATTCGAGAGTGTTCTGTGTAGACAAGGAAGATGCTGGCACATATTTTACATTTCCTTCTTCTGTTGAGATTGACTTGAAAGATAACCTTCTTATACTTTCATAGGAAATTCCACGATTTTTACTAAATGGATAATCATTTTCAATTATCTCGTTTTTGTTACCCCAAGACAAATTAAGCTGATATGGATTTAATCTCGGATGATAATATTGATTTTCAATTTCTGATTCAAACAGTGAAAGTTGAGCAGGGGATACTTGCTTGATTGTAGCTGAAAATTTTTCAACTGCTTCATTTATACAGCTTATTACAAAATAAGACTGTCTTGTTAGCTCGAAGCCATAAAAAAGTCTGCACAAATCAACATCAAGTCTTTGAGATGATGGGCGATCCGCCTGTAGTATTTGCTCACCTCTTTGGGCAAGAATGGAAAACAAAACATAGGGGTCTCCGCTTGATTTTAGCAACTGCACAGCCTCCAAAATCGAAGTCTTACCACAATTATTCGTCCCAACCAGCAGATTAACCTGTCCTACATCATCAATCTTATATTCAGAGAAGCCTCTGAAATTTTTTATCTCAAGCTGAGTTATCATTTTAAAGACCTCTCAAAGTTTCTCGTTCCCACGCTCCAGCATGGGAACGAGTATTTTACTCTGCTTCCTCGCCGCCCTTGCCCTTCGTCTTTCGCGGCGGAAATTCAAACGTCACTTTGCCCTTTGCATCCATGAGCAAATAGGCATCAAATGGACGCTTCTTCTTGGAGATGAAACCCTTGATGAGTTCAGTCTTGCCTTGCGTCAGCAATTGTCTGACATGCTCCACGCTGATGGCCCGCTCCAAGATGGTTTTGCCAATGCGCAGCCCTTGCTTCTGGTCGCCGTCCAAGGCCGAGGCTGACATATAAGCCATCGAAGTCTCAAAAACCGGGGTTTTATCAATCGGCGAAAGCCCCAAAGGCTCCTGCCGCTTGACAGCTTCCTGATCAATCCTTTCTGTGGATTCAGGAAATTGGAACGTCACCTTGCCGTCTTGCAGCACGACCGAGGCGATGAAGGGCTTGCCAGCCTTGGAGCGGAAATCAGCATAAGGGCCGACGGTCTCGCCTTTGAGCAGGCGGACTATCTCTTCCTGGCTCATCACCCGTCCACCCAGCACCTTGCGCACCCGCAGCCTGCGGTCTTCTGATTCATAGGCGGTGGCGGTGGCAAAGAAGCGTCTGCCGTCCAACGGCGAAAAAGGAGCCTCCACCCGCGCAGCCTCAGGCGCAGTGCCTTCTTTCACCTTGCCGACGATCTTGGCCGTCTGCTCGCGGATTTCCCGCATGAATTGCTCGCGGGTCATGCTGCCTTTGAGTATCTGATTCAGCTTGTACTCCCATTCTCCAGTCAGTTCCGGCGAGGCTAAAACGTCAATATCCCGCGCCTCAAGCAAGGCGATCAGCTCGAAAGCCTTGCCGGTGGGCACCAAATCCTTCAGCTCGCGTACCACATACTTCTCGGTCAGCAGCTTTTCAATGATCGCCGCCCGCGTGGCAGGGGTGCCGAGGCCGCGTTCCTTCATCGCCTCTGCCAGCTCCTCGTCCTCGACTAATTTGCCAGAGTGCTCCATTGCCGAAAGCAAGGTGGCCTCGTTGTAGCGGGGCGGCGGTTTCGTCACCAGCTTTTTCTGCTCAATCTCAGCGCAGACAGCGGCTGTCTTTTTCGGCAGCGGCTCCAAGGTTTTCGCCTCGCCTGCTGCGGCCTCAGCCCCGTAAACCGCCTTCCAGCCAGCCTCAACCAGAATTTTTCCCTCAGTGATAAAAGTCTCACCCTCAACCACGGACAGGCGGCGGGTCTGGGCAAAGACAGCAGCCGGGAAAAAGACCGCCAAGAACCGCTGCACGATCATTTGATAAATCTTCAGCTCCGCCTCGTCCAAGCTGTTGGGCAGATTGACCGTTGGAATCAGGGCAAAGTGGTCGCTGATCTTCTTGTTATTAAAGACCCGCTTGTTGCTGCGGTTCTTGTCTGGCCAGCCATTTTCCAGAGCCTCGGCGGCAAAACGGCCTAACTGCCACTGCTGCTGCCGGGCCATGACCTCATTCACCTGCGGCAGATAATCTTCCGGCAGGCAGGAGCTGTCCGTGCGCGGGTAGGTGATCAGCTTATGCTGCTCGTACAGGGCTTGAGCAATGCTGAGGGTGCTTTTCGCCGGAAAGCCAAAGCGGGAGTTAGCCTCGCGCTGCAAGGCGGTTAAGTCATACAGCATCGGCGGAGCCTGGCTGCTCTTCTTGCTTTCCTCCGAAATCTTGGCCTGCTGGCCCGCGCATTTCTCGGCAATGGCCTTGGCCCGCGCTTCTTCCCAGATGCGCTTTTTGTTGCCATCCGGGTCTTCCTGATCTTTCTTGAAAGCGGCATCAATCCACACGCCCTGATACTTCACTGAGCCGCATTCAAACTGGGCGTGCAGCTCCCAATAATCCTTGGGCACAAAGGCCAGCCGCTCCTGCTCGCGCTTGACGAGCAGCGAGAGAGTCGGGGTCTGCACCCTGCCGCAAGGAGTCTTGCTGAAGCCGCCGTGGCGCGAATTGTAGCAGGTCAGGGCGCGGGTGGCATTGATGCCGATCAGCCAATCAGCCTCAGAGCGGCAGAGCGCGGCGTGCTCCAGCGGCACCATTTCCTTGTCGTCGCGGAGATGGCGCAGGCCCTCCTTGATCGCGTCCAGCGTCATGGACTGAAGCCAGAGGCGGCGCACGGTTTTATCCTTGGGCGGCTTGGGAAAAACCTGCTTGAGGATGTATTTGAAGATCAGCTCGCCCTCGCGGCCCGCGTCGCAGGCGTTGACAATCACGTCCACGTCCTTGCGCTTCAGCAGCTTGCTCAGAACAGAGAACTGCGGCTTGGCATCAGGCAGCACGGTGAGGGGAAAAACCTCCGGCAGGATGGGCAGCGTTTCCAAATCCCAGCGTTGCAGGGCCGGATCAATTTCTTCAGGAAAGCCGATGCTGACCAAATGGCCAAGGGCAAAGGAGACGATGCAGTCGCCGCCTTCAAAATGCGTCTTCTGCCGGTCAAAGCTGCCAGGCAGGGCCTTAACGATGTCAGCGGCCACGCTGGGCTTTTCAGCGATGATGAGGGTTTTTGCCATGAGTTATTGTGTTACTGTCTGTTCTTCATTCTGTTGTTGCAATGGAGCCGATACAGCCGAGTAATTGGCGTATGCCATAGGACTTCCGCCGAGCAGTATTTTTCCTCTTCATGATGGTTGTCAAAACTGGCCATGTCAGTTGTGCCGATGAATTCCCCGTCATGCACAAGGTTATGATAATGATTTACCGCAAGCTCTGCCAGAACAACCACGGCCATGACTGACAGAATACGTCTTTTGCCTGGTCTTGCGCCAAAAAACACGATGGCGGCAGAAAGCAACGCTGCCGCTATGTGGACTACAGGCTGGCCCTTGCCGCAATAATGGATGGCTGAAGGCGCGTACAGGATAAAAAATAACACGAATCCTGCAAGACCAAGTCCAATCTGCCGTTTCCAAATCAAGCGCAGCTCGCCGCGTGTCGGATGAAACCTCCAGACAGCGAGCACGGCGACGAAAACAGGCATAACCAGCAAGAGTAAATCAACATAATCTGCTCTCATTTTTCTCAAAACACCGGTCTCCAAAGTTTCACCAGCGAGCTTCTATGGCGCACTGTTGCAGAAATCAGGCTGTAAGTTGCTCTTCAATGGCATCGCCGCCGAATTTCTCAAGCAGAAGTCGATGCGCCGCCGCTCGTTCAGCTTTTTTATACCATGCCGCTTCACTGTTTGGATAGCCAATCCCGGCAGCATGAATAACCGGAACCACCGTATAGCTCTTTTTCTCCAGATAAGAAAGCAGGCTTGACCCCTTCATCTGTTCGTTGAGACGAATTACGCACCGGCAGACAGCACCTTGACGGAATTCCGTGTCAGCTATCAGCTTGAGCGAATCGCCTCCCATCAAAAGAATGATGCCTCCTGGTTCAACCTTTTCCTCAATCCTTTTCACCCAGCAGCACAGGCAGCGTTCCGCAAGACCCCTGATCTTCAGATTGCTTTTCAATAATTCTATAACGTCTGTCGCTTTTGAGCCGCCATTCTTGCTGATCACACAGAGCATTTGCGTCATGAGCAAGCGTATTGCACTCTCTGCAAGCCCTCCGCCTTGCGTTGATTCCTCAAAGAGGGCCTCGTTCCTGATACCGATGCTCTTGAATATCTTTTTGATGCCATTCCGCATGGTCGGCGTGTTGAAGGTGTTGGCAACAGTCGCCTCTTTGAAAGACATGCGCTGCAAATCTTCAGCAAAGGCAATGGCTGCATCTGGAGCAACGCAAAATCCTGATAGCACAATATTCGCTTTTACTTCCGAGCTGAACAGCTTCTGATTGCCAACCGGGCTGCAAAACATCAAATTCGACTGATCGTTGACATGCGCCAAGCCTTTCTCTCGTATGATCTGCTTGATGGGTTCAAACTTGGCGACTTTTAAAATATCAATGCCTGATTTCGCCAGAGTGCAGTCGCAAATGCACATAATCCACCTCAATCATCGGTTCGCGCCCAGCAGGTTAGAGTTAAGCAGCGCGTCAGTTTCAAATAAGAACATCGCTTTTTCAAATTAGGCGAATTCTGGTTAGGAAAAAGGAGCGGCCTAATTTATAAAAGGAACCGCCTGTTCTGAAAAAGGAGTTGCCTAGCTTAAAGGCAGAAGCCGCCTATCTTTTTATAGAAAGTTTCTGGGTTCAAGCCAGAAAACTCCTGATTCAAGAGCAGTCGCGCTTGGAATCTCCTCAGACAGCTCCTAGCGTTATTCCCTTTCCTCTCGCTGAGATGGCGCAGTCTGCGCCTGATCGCGTCTTCTGCCGGTCAACATTGCCAAGCAGGGCTTTGATAGTGTCAGCGGGCACGCCGGGCTTTTCGGCTGTGACGAGTTTTTTTGCCAGATTCGGTTTAATTTCACGAGCTGGCGCAGGCTGCACGGACGCAGTCAAGCTGCGAATTTCAAAGTCGCGCTTCAATGTATACGTTTTCAAAGAAAAATGGAAGAGTTCCGCAGCCGGTCGTTCCAGAATTGCGGGCCAAGCCGATTGACCTTGCTGAGGAGTTTTCGTTTTATTGCAAGAATACCATGCGGATAATAAGCAGCAGAAAAGCGGTCAGCTTTGGCGGGCGCAATGTCTTGCCAGCAGGCGCAAAACGATTATGGAACAGACCTGCCGAGGACTCTGCCCAGAAAAAATGAGGCGTTCGCCTTATTGTTCGGGCGGGAAAAGTATGGTTTTATATGACCATGCAGGCAAGATGACGAACGGATGCGGACATGCTCTCTCTCTCCTCCTCTGGCATGATCCGCGCCCCCCTCTGTTCCGCCATCCAGCCCCCGCCTGCTGTGTGCCATAAAGATACTCCCGTCTCCTTCGATTCAGCCCCGAACAGCACGGGAGAAAGCAAAAGCTCTTGCACCTCAGTTCCGGTGCCGGAGCGTCCGCAGGCGCAGTGCGTCGTTAAGAAGGCTACGGCAGATTCTCTCCTCCTGCCGCAGCCTTCGTCTTTTTCAGCCCCGCCGCTCCCCTTTTTCCTCATCTTTCTTTTTTCGCTCCCAACTTGCTGCCTGCATTGCGGAGATGGTCCGCCCTCCTGCGCCGCCGTCGGGAAGTTCTGGGTGATTTGCCCAGCAAAATGAGTTTTCCGCCTTATTGCTTGGGCAGACCGAATAGTTTATTTTTATTCGGATAAGATCATCTTGCAAAAGATCACACTGCATGACGGCGCGACGGACAAGCCCCACCGCCTTTGGGCGGCACTGGCGGTCTCGGTGCCGGATTGCTCTTGAAACGAAGTGATCTGCATATCATCAACCAGTCACGGCCCTGACCGGCTGCCGCCGAAGTCTTCCAGAACATGCCTCCGCCTTCCCGCCGCCCTTCCCTCTTTCTTGCCCTGCTCTGCGCCGCTCTGCTTGCCTCGCTGGTCATCGCTCTGTCCTTTGGGCCGTCCAAGCTGCCTGCCAGCACGGTCTGGGCGGTTGCGCTCAAACGTGTGACCAGCCTTGAGCTGGGCCAGTTCAGCCCGGCTCAGGAGCACATCGTCCTCTATCTTCGCTTTCCAAGAGTCTTTCTTGCCGCTGTGGTCGGGGCCGGGCTGGCGGCAGTCGGAGTCATCCTGCAAGCGGCGGTGCGCAACCCGATGGCTGATCCTTACATCATTGGTGTGTCGCCAGGCGCGGCAGTCGGGGCAGTGCTGGTGCTGATGCTCGGCTGGGGCGACCGGCTTGGCCAAGGCGGCCTTTCCGCAGCGGCCTTCGGCGGCGGGCTGCTCGCCTTCGCCGCAGTCGGCCTGATGGCTTGGCGCAACGGCAGACTCACGCCGTCACGGGTGATTCTGGCCGGGGTGGCGGTGTCCTATCTCTTCACCTCGCTGTCTAGCTTTCTCATCCTCAGCTCCGCCGAGCACATCCCCTCGCAAGCCATACTCTACTGGCTGATGGGCAGCGTGGCCGGGGCAAGGTGGGATCAGCTCGGCCTGCCCGCTTTGCTGGCCGCAGGCGGTTCGGTGTACGCCATAGCCTCGGCCCGGCAGCTCAACCTCATCGCCCTTGGCGACGAGACCGCCTGCGCTTTGGGCGTGAATCCGCATCTGCTCCGCCTCAAACTGATGACGCTGGCCGCCCTGCTCACCGGGGTGCTGGTCTCGGTCAGCGGCGGGGTTGGCTTTGTCGCCCTGATGGTGCCGCACGCTGTGCGCCTCGTTGCAGGCAGCGACCACCGCCGTCTGCTGCCGCTGGCTGTGCTGACCGGGGCTGTCTTCCTGATCTGGGTTGATCTGGCCGCCCGCCTGCTCATCCAGCCTGCCGAATTGCCGTTGACCATCGTCACCGCCTTTGTCGGCACGCCCTTCTTTCTCTGGCTGCTGCGGCGCAAAGAGCGCGGCCTGAGCGGAGACGGTCTGTGAAGATTGCTTTTTCCGGCATCACGTGGAGCGTCGGCGACAGGCGCATCCTTGACAGCCTCTCCCTGACTGCGGAATCCGGCCAGTTCACCGGCATAGTCGGCCCCAACGGCAGCGGCAAGTCCAGCCTGCTCCGCTGCCTCTACCGCGCCCTGCGGCCTGACGCAGGCAGCGTTGCCTTGGACGGGCAGGACATCCACGCTTTCTCCCGCCGCGAGCTGGCTGCCAAGCTGGCCGCCGTCCTGCAAGAATCTCTTGCCGAATGCCATTTCACGGTGCTGGAAATGGTGCTGATGGGCCGCTATCCGCACCACGGCGCGTTCTCGAGCATGAGCTGGGAGGATTTGTCCTGCGCCCGCCGCTCCATGCAGGCCGCTGACTTGGTCGGGCTGGAGGACGCGCCTTTCCAGACGCTCTCTGGCGGCGAGAAGCAGCGGGTGCTGATCGCCCGTGCCCTCTGCCAGAACAGCCCGGCCTTGATTTTGGACGAGCCGACCAATCATCTCGACATCCGCCACGCCCTCTCGCTGCTTGGGCAGATCAAACGTCTGGGACTGACCACCTTGGCCGTGCTGCATGACCTCAATATGGCTGCCGCCTTCTGCGACCAAGTCTTTGTCCTTGAGCAAGGCCAAGTTGCAGCCAGCGGCCCGCCAGCGCAGGTCTTCACACCGGAGCTGCTGCGGACGGTCTTCGGCGTGGAAGCTGAAGTGCGCAGCGAGAACGGCACAGCGCAGCTCCGCTTCCTCGGCCCATCCAGCAGGGCCGGTCGGCCATGAAGCAGATTGCGGCAGCCGCGCTGCTGCTTCTGCTGGCCGGAGGGAGCGCAGGGGCGGAACAGAATCAAGAAGGAGCGTCTATGCTTGTCTCCAACTGCGGCCAGCTTGTCCATCTTGCGCGTCCGCCGCGCCGGGCTGTGTCTGTCAATCAGGCCGCCACAGAGCTGCTGCTTTCCCTCGGCTTGGAGCAGCGGATGGTCGGCACTGCCTATCTAGATGCGGCAGTTCGCCCAGACCTCCTGTCCGCCTACCGGCAGGTGCCGGTGCTGGCGGCAAAAGCACCGGGCCGAGAAAGTCTCTTGGCCGAGGAGCCGGACTTTGTCTATGCCACCTTCGGCGGCATGTTCAGCGACGCAAGCCTCGGCAGCCGCAGCTTCCTGCATGAGCTGGGCATCGCCACCTATGTCTCGCCGGTATTCTGTCCAGGCCGCAAGCAGCCGCTGACCTTGGAGGAGCTGCTCGGAGAGATTCTTGACATCGGGAGCATTTTCAATGTGCAGCAGCGGGCCAAGGCTGTGACTGCTGAGATACGCCAGCAAGTGGAGCGCACATCCGCCAAGCTGAAGGGGCAGCCGCCGGTGCGGGCCTTTCTCTTTGACATGGACGACCGCAGCCCTTACACCGCTGGCAGACTGGGATCGCAACAGCTTCTGCTCACGCTGGCCGGAGCTGAGAACGTCTTCAGTGACATTGAAGCGCGTATGGCCAATGTCTCGTGGGAGGCGGTGCTGGAGCGTGATCCTGAGGTGATCATCATCGTTGACTCGCTCTGGTCAACTGCGGCGCACAAGCTGCATCTGCTTCAGAGCAATCCGGCATTGCGCCAGCTCCGGGCGGTGCGCACGGGCCGCCTTGTCACCATGCCCTTCCCTGACCTGATGCCCGGCATCCGCTTTGGCGGATCGGTGGAGAAGCTGGCTGCTGCATTGCATCCAGAAACGGAAACCTCGCTGACGAAGGAACACCCTTGAAGACAGAGGCATGGCGACTGGCTCCCGGCGGCTTGGAGTTCACGCTTGCCGCCGGACGGCTGGCTGGGCTTGGCCCGGATTCTCTGGCTGTGGAGGCTGGCTGTGGCATGGGCCTGACCGCTGTGGAGCTGGTCAAACATTTCGGCTGCCGCGTCGAAGCCTTTGACCTTTTTCCTGATTTCATCAGCAGGGCGAAAAGGCTGGCAGCAGTTCAAGGATTGTCTGACAGAATCAACTTTTGCTGCGCCGATATTTTGCGCTGCCTGCCTGCTGCGGAATACTGCGACTTTGCCGCTGCTGACGGCGGCGTTCTGACAGCAGCCGCAGACCGGGAAGCCCTGCTTCAGCTCCTCAGTCATGCCCTCAAACCGGGCGGGCATCTGTATTTGAGCGACTTGGCAGTGCATCCTTGGGCACCAGAGCCGGTATCTGCCTATTACCGTCATCTCAAAACCGGCAGCGAGCTGCTGTATCGGCAGCTGCTGCCTCAGCTTGGCTTGGAGATTATTTTCTCCTGCCTGCTGCCGGACACGGCTTGGCGACGATATTTCTGCGACATCAACCGGGCGGCGAGGCGGCAGGCAGGTTTTCTCAAGCAGCCGGAGCTTGCGGCCAAGGTGCGCGAGGAGGCGGCAGTGTATTATCGGCAGGGAGGGCGCGGCAGTGTGGACTATTTGCTTATTGTGGCCCGCAAGGGCTGCGTTGGACTCAAAAAAGGATGAGAACAGTGATGAAGAAGAACGGAAGAAGGATCGCGAAAAAAATTTCGGCGGCGGGCATTGTCTGCGCACTGTCTCTGAGCGGCGGTTTGGCTGTGGCGGACGAGGCGGCTCAGAAGGAAGGCGGGGCGTATAAGCTGGACGAGGTGATTGTCACAGCGACCAAGAGCGAAACCGAGCTGAAAGAGGTGACTGCCAGTGTCACGGTCTTGGACGGCGAGCAGCTGCGCGGCACTGGCTCGCGGGTGCTGACTGACGCGCTCCATCAGACCGCAGGCTTGCAGATGAACGAGTGGGAGGGCGGCGGCGAGTTCTCGATGGTGACGATGCGGGGAATGCCTGCGCTCAACTCGCAGTATGTGCAGGTGCTGGTGGACGGCGTGCCGCGCAACACTGCCCTCGACACTGTGGACTGGTCGGCGATCCCGATGGAGAACGTGGAGCGGGTGGAGATCATCAAAGGCCCGGCCTCTGCCCTCTACGGCAAGAGTGCGCTGGGCGGGGTGATCAACATCATCACCAAGCAAGGCGGCGCAAGCCGGCAGGGCGAGGTCAGCGCAGGCTACGGCAGCCATGGCGAGAACAAGCAGACCGCCTTGCTCTCTGGACCGCTGGATGGCGGCGCAGGCTACTCTCTTGGTCTGACCCGCCGGGCGGGTGAAGGCTGGCGCGACGAGAACAACGATTTTGACCGGGTGAACGGCTTCGCCCGCTTGGACGGCCAGCTTGCCGAGTACACCAAGGCGGGCCTGAGCGTGGACGCTTCCACATGGGAGTTGGAGTATCCCGACTACCTGCCCTTGGCCAATTACCAAGCTGGCGAGCGGGAGCAGGTCTTCTTCAAGCACGGCAAGGAGGAGCACGACGAGCAGAACCTCGGCCTCAGCTTGGAGCATGAACTGCGCAAGGAGCTGAAGTTGGTCAACCGCGCTTACGGCCAGAACATCACCGAGGAATGGCGGGACATCGTGGACGTGGTGGACAAGGACTTGGAGTCGCGGCGCATGGGCGACGAGCTGCGCTTGATCAGCGACAACCAGCTTTTCAGCAGAAAGAACCAGACCATGCTCGGCTATCAGCTTGAAAGCGAGGACTACGATGAAACCCGCCGTTTCTCGAAATACTTTCCGGCGGAAGCCAAGCGCGGCCTGACCTCGCGCGACGCGGAGTCCAACCGGCTCTTCAACTCGCTCTACGTGCAGGACGAGCTGAAGGTCAGGGATGACATCACCGCGACCGCCGGACTACGCTATGACCATATCGCCATTGAGCTGGACAACCTGCTTGACCCGGCAGGCTCGCGCGACTCCGACTTCAGCGAGTTCAGCCCCAAGGTTGGCGCGGCTTGGGCGGTCAACCCGGCACTGAGTCTCTTCGCCAGCCTCAGCAGCGGCTTCAAGGCCCCGGTTGGCTCGCAGATCGCCAGCAACCCGGACATTGAGCCGGAAGATGCCCTCAGCTATGAGACCGGCTTGAAGGCCAGCCTGCTTGGCGGCAGGGCCTACGTTCAGCTTTCGCTCTATCGCACCGATTTGGAAAACCAGCTGGTGATGGTCCCGGATGCGGCGGCGCAGGGCACCTTCCGCTACGAGAACGCGGGCGAGTCGCGGATGCAGGGCGTGGAGCTGGAGGGCGACCTTGACCTCGGCCACGGCTTCACCTTGGCCGGCTCCTACACCTACAACGACAGCAGCTACGTTGATTTCGTTGACTATGAGATGGACTACTCGGACAACGACCTGCCTTGGCAGCCCAAGCACAAGACTGCGCTGGAACTGCGCTACGGCCACAGCTGCGGCTTCGGGGCTTCGCTCGCCAGCCGCTGGGTCGGCACGCAGTGGATAGACAACGAGAATTCCTTCGAGCAGGACTCGTACAATCTCGTGGATGCTAAGCTGACCTACACCAAAGGGCAATGGGAAGGCTCATTGTCTGTCCGCAATCTCTTTGACAGCGACTACATCGCTGCTGGAGAGAACTGGGGCGGCGGCGACATCTACCTCACTCCCGGCGACCCGCTCACCTTCTATGCCGAGCTGAAGCTGCGCTTCTGAGCCAGCACCGCCAATGCTTTCGTTGCTTCGGGATAACACTGGACTTTGCCTATAAAAATGAGTCGGTCGACTTATTGATCGGGCAAACAGAGCAATGTATATTTGATAAAAATGAGCAGCATGTTTTTGTCTCGCCAGGAAAATGCGCTCTATCCCAAGAAAGAGGAGGTGATTCGCTTGAAAATTCGCGTCGCAGCAGAGACAGAGAAGTCTGTCTCAAGCTTTATGCATCACGGTTCTTCAGTAGCTCAGTGATTCAGATGAGACAATTCCGCTATTTAGGCTGAATGTCTCGTGTGCCGCCGTCAGCGAGAAGAGACGGCGGCATTTTTTTTCATTATCAGATGGTATGATCAATCAGGCCAGCAGCGGTTACTTAGCTTTTATTCGGGCAAACTCTTCCTTCCGCAGGCTCTGGGCAGGTTGGACCGTTAGTGCCTTGGGCGACAGTTTCAATCAAGCGGCAGTGGTTTTCCTGATTTTGTCCCTCAGCGGCGGCGAGGGCTTGAAGACCGGCTTGGCCATCGGCCTGCGGCTTTCCTCGCGCCTGATTTTCGCCGGGCTGGGCGGAGTGATCGCTGACCGCCTTGACCGCCGTCTGTTCCTGATCAGCCTTGACCTCAGCCTAGCGACCGCTGCTCTGCTCTTTGTGTTTGCAGGCAGCGCGGGCAGCCTGCCTGCTCTTTACGCGCTGACCGTGCTGATGGGCGCACTCAGCGCAGCTCATGCCTCGGCCCGCATGGTCTGCCTGCAAGACACGGCTGGCGCGGCCCGCTTTGACCGCGCTCTGGCCTTGATGCAGATCGGTTTCGGTATGGCTGTCTTGCTTGGCAACGGCTTGGGCGGGGCGATGATAGCCATTGTCGGCTGCCAAGCAGTCTTCCTCTTTGATGCCCTCAGCTTTGTGTTCTCCGCGTTCTGCACATGGACAGCCGTTCCCAGTCAAGCCGCAGGCGCAGATGCTGCCAAGGCGGGACAGAGCAGTTTGCGGCAGGACTGGCTGGCTGGAATCCGCCATCTCCGCACCCAGCCTGTGCTGCTGCGCATGGTGCTGACCAACGCTGTCTGGTCGCTGGGCGGCGGCGGAGTTTTTGTCATCGTCTCCCTGCTCTGCTATCAGCGCTTTGCCAACGACCCAGTCGTGCTGGGGGCGTTCTTCGCCATGACCGGCATTGGCGCGCTGAGTGCCGCCGCTGTCCGGCCTGTTTTGGGGCGGGGCTTCCGGCAGGACGGGCTGATCATCGGTTGGTCCTGCGTGGCTGAGGGGCTGCTCTTTATGCTTCTGCCTCATGTCATCAACCTGCCGCTGTCTTTGCTGCTCTTCGCGGCGCAGCTGGCAAGTGCCTTCCTCTTCGGCCTTGCCTATCAGCCCCTGCTGCTGCGCGAGGCTGACCCCGCCATGCGGGGCAGAATCTCAGGATTAGACAGCGGCATCTACCTGTCTTTATACGGACTGGCCGCCGCAGTTCATGGCACGTCAGCTGGAATATTGGGGCTGAACGCGGCAGCAGCCCTTGCGGGCGGCATCATGATCGCCGCCGGGCTGTTCTGGCTCCTTTTTCTCCGCCGTCAAAACACCATCGTCAATCACCTCAACTTTGCGCAGGAAAAATAAAAACATGAATGCGAACACGTTGATCAGAAGGAATTCCCGGCTTTCCCTTTCGCCTGCGGGCAGCGAAGCTGTGGCCGTGGCCGTGCAAGGCCAGCTGAAACTCTTGGAATGCGATCCCGTCGTGCTGGGCCGGGTGCTTGACGCAGTGGGCGACGAAGCGGCGGCGAGCCAGATCATCGAGCATTTTGCAGGCGAATTTCCTGCGGAGGATGTGCTCAACTTTCTTACGACCTTGGCCGAGTCTGGCCTGCTGAGCATCGCAGAAGTTAGAGCCCGGCCAGCGGCATCTCCGTCCTTGCCGCCGTTTTGCCTGCTGGGAAGCGGAATGCTGGCTGAGACCCTGAGGCAGAGTCTGCGCGGGGAAGTGCTGCTGCGGCCCTTTCAGCTTCCGGCGGAGCATGAGATCTTTGCCGCAGGAACTGTGTTCATCCTTTGCCCTGAGCAGGCTCAATTCCGTGAGCTGCTGGACTGCAATGCATTTTTCCTCAAGCGGCGTTTTTCCTTCATCCTCTGCTACTTCGACGGTCATCAGCTGGCTGCCGGACCAAGCGTCCTGCCCGGTCTGACCTCCTGCTTCGGCTGCTACACGGAACACCGGCGGCAGCGGCTGGCGCGGGCCTGCGGCAGCACTTTTCCTTGGCAGAGCTTGGAAGGTTTGGCAGCGGCTTGGCCTTTGCCTGACACGCCGCAGCAGCGGGCGGCGGCAGTTTGGGCGGCTGAGCTGATCGCCAGCGAGGCGGAACGGCTGCGGGCTGGCGGCGAGAACCCGGAACTGCTTGGCCGTCAGCTGCTTTTCGCAGAGCCATCGGCCTCAGGACAGTCAGCTGTGGATTTTTTTCCGATCAGCAGCTGCCCGGCATGTCATGCCTTGGCTCTTGACCGCCTGCAGGAAGGCAGGCCGAAGATGATTCCTCCGGCAGTCTCTTTCCATACGGACAAGCCGGTGCAGTACACTGTGGGAGGCCGCCGCAGCATCTCCAATCAGGAGACAAAAAAGCTGCTGGATGACAGTTTGGCCCGGCTCGGTGCCAAGGTCAGCATCCGCAGGCATAACGACGGGCCGCTTGATCACATGCTCTACCGTTTTTCCGCCTGCACGGAAACAAACTACGACCCGAAGCGGCGGATGATAGTGCCGCAGCAGAACAGCCGGGGCAAAGGCCTCACTGAAGAGCAGGCTTATTTCTCCGCTGCCTTTGAGCTGTTCGAGCGGATCAGCGCGAGGTATCACGGCGGTGTGGGCCTGATCCGCGCACCGTACCGCGAGGTGCGCGACGTGGCGATGAACATCCCGGAGCATGTCGGCACAGTGTATCACCAAGGCGAGATGGACCGCTTTGACGAGAATCTGCCCGTTGACTGGGTTTGGGGTCACTCGCTCCATGACGGCAGTCCAAAATTAGTGCCCGCCTCCATGGTTTTCCTCTCCAACACCCGGTTCATGGGCCAGTTTTATGACACTGCCTCCGGCGGTCTGGCCGCAGGCGGCACCTATGAGGACGCAGTGCTCCAGGCACTGCTGGAACTGATCGAGCACGACGCATGGATGATCTGGCAGGCCAACCGGGTGCAGCGGCCACGAATAGTGCTGGACGACAAGCTGCCCGGCGCAGTCAGGGAACTGCTCGACCGCATCGCGGCGCACGGTCTGCGTCTGGTTCTCCGTGATTACACTTCTGACTTCGGTTTTCCTGTCTTCCGCGCCTGGATGATTGATGACAGCAATTATTCATTCTACGCCTCCAACGGGTTTGGAGCCAGCCTTGATCCAGCCATCGCCTTGGAACGGAGCGTTTCCGAGGCCTATCAGGCCCGCGATCCTGGCGCGGACAAGCGGATCAGCCAATACCGCAATCCATTGGCCCGCGATTTGGTCTTTCAGTATCATTCACTTTTCGCCCTCAATCACTTTAAGACCTTGGAGATGAACACAGACAGCGGCGCGACAGTGAAGTACTCCTCTTTCGTCAATCAATCGGCCCAGTCCGTGTCCGATGACATCAGAACAGTGCTGGCCCGCATCCGCGCCGTGCTGCCCAGAGCTGAAGTGATTGCCGTCAATCTCACCAAAGAGGGCCTTGGCGTGCCAGTGGTGCGGGTGATCGCCAGCGGCGGAGTGCAGAAAAACGCGGAGCCTATCCTTTCCGCCTCTGACCGTCTCTTCAACATGCCTGTGATGATGGGCTGCCGGGCCGAACGGCTGGCCTACGAAGACCTCTTCAACGGCATTTATCCGCATTGAATGATCCCTCTTCAGCCAGCGAGCATAGTCGGAGCATCACTTTGCTCTCGGACAGAGGACGGTCGCTGTACGCTTGTCCGGCAGACGCTCGTTGATGTAAATCCTTGGCACGCGCTGGCTGATGCCGGTCAGCACCTCATAGCTGATCGTGCCAAGCTGCGCGGCCAGATCGTCCGCCGTGATGACCTCATCGCCCTGCCTGCCGATCAGCACCGCCTCGTCGCCATTGTACGCCTCGCCGCCGCCGATATTGACTACAAGCTGATCCATGCAGACTGTGCCGACCACCGGGTGTCTCTTGCCGTGCAGCAGTGCCTGCCCCTTGTTCGACAGCCCGCGTGAGTAGCCGTCAGCGTAGCCTATCGGCAGGGTGACGGCCCGGCAGTTCTCCGGCGCAGTCCATGTCCGACCATAGCCGACCGTGCTGCCTTTGAGGATCACCTTGAAATACATCACTTTGGCCCGCAGCGACAGAGCAGGCAGCAGCAGGGCCTCGGCTGCGGCGGTGTGCGGCGAAGGGTGATAGCCATAGAGCATGATTCCCGGCCTGACCATGTCCAAAAGGCTTTCAGGCAGGCGCAGGACAGCGGCAGAGTTGGCGATTTGCAGCAGCGGTATGGGCAGACCGCGCCGCTCGTAGAAACGGGCCGCCTCCAGAAAGCGTTCCAGCTGAAGGCGGGCAAAGCTGAGGTCGCTGCTGTCGGCATTGGCGAAATGGGAGAAGACTGAGACCACATTGACCTGCTTCTCAGCCCGCAAAGCCGCCTCAAAGAGCTTGTCGGCATTGGCATGACGGATGCCGATGCGCATCATGCCGGTGTCGATCTTCAGATGCACATTGACCCGCTTCTTGTAAAAGGCGGCTGACTCGCTGATGAGCTGGAGCGCGTCAACCGAGCCGACCGTGAAATCAATCTGGTTTTCAATGAAGAGGCCGATCTGGAATTTAGAGAACGGCCCGGAAGTGATGATGGGAATGGTGATGCCTGCCTTGCGCAGCTCCAAGGCTTCCTCGACAAAGGCGGTGCCAAGATAATCCACGCCTTCCGCCGCCAGATGTGCGCCCACCCGCGTCAGCCCGTGGCCGTAGGCGTTGGCCTTAATCATGGCGATGATCTTGCGGCCCGGCGCTTTTTCCCGCACTATATTCAAATTATGGCTGATGCAGGCAAGATCGACGACCGCTGCGGCGCGGTGGTACAATTCGGAGACAGACTGTTCCATCTGTTGGATCAATGAGCAGGAAAGAGCGGACAGCTCAGCGGCGGCGCAGCCAGTTCAGCCACTGCGCCCAGCCGTGACGGCTGGAAAGAAGCAAAGCCCAGCCGATGGCAAAATAGACTGCGCCGAGAAGCGGGCTGGGTTTGAAGAAGATACGCAGAGCGATGCCGCAGGCCATCATCATGAGGACAAGCAGCCACGTTTTCCACGGATAGACCGCGCCGATGCAGGTGTTGTCGCTGAAGCCCATGATCCGGCTCAGCACCTTCTTTGCAGTCTTGTCAAGCACAGTCAATGACTTGGCTGTGCCTGCCAGCAGAGCGATGAGCAGCAGGCGCAAGGTCACATGCAGGCCCATCCAGCCAAGACCTCGCTCCATCAGCATAATGCCGACCGCTGTCCAGAGCAGCGGCGCGGCGAAAAGATGCATGGAGCGGCTCACGCCCGGCTTCAGCTTGTCAGCAATGTTCCGCACGGCGGCCCTCCAGTGGGCAGCTGATGCTTCCGCGTCCGTCTGGCAGAATTTTCAGAAAGCAATGGACTTTGTCGGCATGGTCTTTTGCAGCGCAGCCAAGGAAACAACACGCTCAGGCAATTTTGCCATCTTTCACATATTCGCGCAAGATGGCATTTGGACACCACCCGCGAGAGATCGATGTGGAACTTTGGGTGTGCAGAACCAAGTCCTCCCAGTCTATCAGGGATTCAATGTGCTCTGCCGAGAAGTTCATGCTGCAGCGCGGTTGCTCACGGGGGCGAGAGTGAGCAGCTCTCAACGGTTTCGGCATCAAAATTCTTGAGCTTGCGCATGTTTTTTATCCGATTGCCAAGCCGCGTGTCCGGTATTGCCGCTGAGGGTTCATCGCTGGATAAAGAAAAACATCCCGCCGCCGCTCATCAAAAGTGACCAGCTCCTCCTGCCATGACTGCTCCAGCGCGATGATGTCGGCACCGTTTTCCAATTCCTCGCGCACAGCTTGGTTGCCTATGATCAAATCAATTGGCAGTTTCTCGTATTCATATTCGTAGGGAGGCTGCTTCCAAGCAAAGTCGTGCGGATAAAGGTGCAGCAAAGCCTCAAGCAGGGCCAAGCTGAGCCGATACACAAGAAAGCAGCCCGGCTCCGTGACATGGATATGAAAACCCGCGCACGGCTGACCCGCCCATTTGCCGGAAGTCGGTTCAAAGAGAATCGGGCGGAGGACACAGCCAGGCAGCTCGGTGCGGTTCAGCCGCTCCAGCACCTCTTGCGGTCTGATGAACGGCGCGCCGACCAGCTCGAAAGGCAGCGTCGTCCCCCGTCCTTCAGAAACATTGGTGCCCTCCCAGATCACTTGGCCAGGATAGACCAGCGCGGTCAGCGGCGTGGGCATGTTCGGCGAGGGAAAGACCCAAGGCAGGCCGGTGTCAGCAAAGAACATGTCTCTTGTCCAGCCCTGCATTTTCATCACGTCAAGATCGGCGTTGATGCCCATCTCGCTGTTGCAGAGCAGAGCCAGCTCGCCTATGGTCAGGCCGTGGCGCATCGGGATGTCATGCAGACCGACAAAGGAACGCAGTTCCGATCGGAGCAGGTTGCCTTCGACGATGCGTCCGCCGACCGGATTAGGACGGTCGAGGATGACAACTTTCTTGCCGCATTCCGCCGCCCGCTGGAGGCAATAAACCACCGTCCAGATAAAAGTGTACACTCGCGTGCCCACATCTTGCAGATCAATCAGCAGGATGTCGAAGCGCTCGAACATCGCGGCGGTCGGCTGCCGCGTCTCGCCGTACAGCGAGAAGACCGGCAGGCCGGTTGAGAGGTCGCGGCCATGCCCGGACTCAATCATGTTGTCCTGCTTTTCGCTGAAAAAGCCGTGCTGCGGCGAAAAGAGACAGACAAGCTGGCCGGGAAAAGTCTGCATGACAAGATCGCGGCTGTGGCGGAAACGGCTGTCCGTGGAAGCCTGATTGCAGAGCAGGGCCAGCCGCTTCCCGGCGAAGGAAAGCGGCGGCGCGGCGATGAGTTCTTCGATGCCGAGAGTTGTCATTTGACCCCTATTTTTATGAGGTTGTTTTCCATAGCCTTCTTGTCGGCCTTGATCAGCGCAGTGCGGCGGACATTATCTATGTTAACCCAAGTTGCGACCTGCAACAACTTGGGTTGTCACTACGTTTTGAGGACTGCTCTGTTTTGAACTCTTGCAGGAATTGCAGTCAGGCGGAACGCCCGCAGCGGCAGCCAAGAACGCGTTTGCATCGCCCTGATTCCAATTGGAACCGGGGCGTTTCCGATTGGAACCGGGCCAAAGTCAATTGGAATTGCCCTGATTCCAATTGGAATTGACACGATTCCTG
>NZ_JBLWEP010000011.1:0-26084 GCF_048287355.1 Candidatus Electronema sp. TJ | reverse complement strand
AGCAGCGCGGCCAGCTCCGCCGCCGAGCCGCTGCCGCCGTCAAAGAGGCCCATCACGCCTTCAATCACCGAGATGGATTGATTGTCCGCATGGAGGGCGAAGCAGCGCCGCGCCCAGTCCGGGCCGCACATGCGGATGTCCAAGTTGCGCGAGACCCGGCCTGTGACTGCAAGATGCAGGCTGGGATCAATGAAGTCCGGGCCGCACTTGAAGGGCTGCACGGTCAGGCCGCGCTGGCGCAGGGCGGCCATGACGCCAAGGGTGACAGTGGTCTTGCCGCAGCCGGAATGTGTTCCGGCTACGAGGAGGGAAGGGGGCATGTGGCTTTATGCGGCGGCGTGATTCAGGAAGAATCCCAGCACGGCCTCAATCTGTCCGAACAGATCGTCATCCCCGCTTTTCAGGCTGACAATCAATCGTCCGTCCGGCGTGAGGCGCACCGGGTCTGGAGCGGGCTTCTGGCCTTTCTTCAGCGGCTTGGCCGCCTGCTTGGGCCGGAAGCGTTCGACAAAGGCGAGCAGGGTTTCCGGGGCGACTGCGGTGGATGCGCTGAAGCTGAAGACCAGCCCTGCCGGAGCCAGCTCCGCCTTGCTGATGCCAAGCTGGCGCAGCTGCTGCTTCAGGCCGAGCAGGGCGAAGAGGTTCTCCGCTTCCGGCGGCAGCGGGCCAAAGCGATCTATGATCTCCTCCTTCAGGTCGGCGAGCTGCTCCGGCTGGGCGTTGCCTGCCGCCGAAAGCCGCCGGTAGAGCCGGTAGCGCAGGGCGGTTTCCTGCACATAGGCATCCGGGAGGAAGGCGGCCACGGGCAGCTTCACTTCCGGCTCCGGCAGCTGCTTGACCGGGCCGCCTTGCGCCGCCTGCTGCTTCAGCTCGGCCACCGTCTCTTGCAGCAGCTCAAGGTAGAGATCATAGCCCACCGCCGCGATGTGGCCGGACTGCGACACGCCGAGCAGGCTGCCGCCGCCGCGCAGCTGGAGGTCGTTCATGGCCAGCTTGAAGCCGCTGCCCAGCTCCGCGCAGTCCATCAGGGCGCGGAGACGCTGCTCGGCCTCAGCGGTGAGCTGCTCCGGGTCCGGCACGAGCAGGTAGGCGTAGGCCTGACGGCTGGCCCGGCCCACCCGCCCGCGCAGCTGGTAAATGTCTGCCAGGCCAATGCGGTCGGCGCGGTTGATGATGATGGTGTTGGCATTGGCGATGTCCAAGCCGGACTCAACGATGGTCGTGCAGACCAGCACATCAATCTCATGGCTGATGAAGGCGACCATGATTTCTTCCAATTCCGGCCCCGGCATTTGGCCATGCGCCACGGCAATGCGGGCTGTCGGCACAAGCTGGCCCAGCCGCTCGGCAATGCCGTGGATGGACTGAATGCGGTTGTGGATGAAGAAGATTTGCCCGCCCCGCGCCAGCTCCTGCTGCACCGCCTCGCGGATGACCAAGTCATCCTTGCGGGCCAGAAAGGTCTTCACCGAGCGGCGATGGCGCGGCGGCGAGGAGATCACTGAAAGATCGCGGATGCCGAGCAGGGACATCTGCAAGGTGCGGGGGATGGGCGTGGCCGTGAGCGTGAGCACGTCCACATCAGCCCGCAGCTTTTTCAGCCGCTCTTTGTGCGAGACCCCGAAGCGGTGCTCCTCGTCCACGATCAGCAGGCCGAGCTGGTGGAAGGAAAGCGTGTCCGAGAGCAGGCGGTGCGTGCCGACAATCAGATCAATCTGGCCGGACTTGAGGCCATCGCTGATCTGCCGCTGCTCTTTTGCGCTGCGGAAACGGCTGGTGCAGGCCACGTCGATGTTGAAGCCAGCAAAGCGTTCGCGGAAGGTGGCGGCGTGCTGCTCGGCGAGAACGGTGGTCGGCACCAGCACCGCGACCTGAAAGCCGTCCTCAATCACCTTGCAGGCCGCCCGCACCGCCACTTCCGTCTTGCCGTAGCCGACATCGCCGCAAACTAACCGGTCCATCGGCTTGGCTGACATCAGGTCGCGCAGCACGTCGTCAATCGCGGCGGCCTGGCCTTCCGTCTCGTCATAGGGGAAAGACTCTGCCAGCTCTTTATAGAGCGTGCCCGGCGGCTGGAAGCTGTGCCCCTGTCGCAGCTCGCGCTGGGCGTAAATGCTGAGAAGTTCCTGCGCCTTCTCCCAGACTGCCTCGGTGACTTTCTTCTTCGCCGTCTGCCAGCGCGAGGAACCGAGCTTGTCCAGCTTGGGCTGCTCGTCGCTGAGGCCCTGATAGCGGCTGACTAAGTGGAGCTGATCAACTGGCACGTACAAACGGTCGCCGCCGAGGAATTCCAGCAGGAGGAAGTCGCCGCGCTGGCCGGCAAAGTCCATGTTGACCAAGCCGTGGAAGCTGGCCAGACCGTGGTCGCGGTGGACAGCAACTTCGCCGACCGCGATTTCATCCAGCGTAAGGCCGTCACCCTGTGCGGCGCGGCTCTTCTTGCGGCGGCTCTGCGGGCCAAGCCGCTTTTCACCGAACAGCTCGGCGGCGGAAAGGATGTGCAGCCCTTCCTCAGGCAGGTCAAAGCCCTGCGAGAGCGGATGTTCAACCAGCAGCAGTGCTCCTTTCGGGCAGATGCTCAGATTAAGCGGTGCACTGATCCGACCCGGTTTGAGGCCGCAGCCTGCCAGCATTTCTTCGAGATGATCAGCTTGCAGGCTGGAGCGGCAGGCGAGGATTGCAGTTTCGCCCGCCCGCAGCCAGCCGGTCAGTCGCTCGGCCAGCGGCGCGATCACGCCGCGCTGCTTGCGCTCTATCTCGATCTCTTGCCGCAGAGAACCGTGGCTGCTGTCCTGCTGCGGCTCCGGGCAAAGATGGTGTTCGGAAATCTGCCGCTCCAGTTCGCTTTGACTGAGGAAAAGGCGTTGCGGCGGCAGAGCGAAACCTTCGGCGGCGGCCTCAGTCCGGTTGTGCTCAATCCGCTCCCAGAGCAGGCTGATTTTCTGACTGACCGCATCTGGTTCCTGCACCACGCAGACCGCGCCGGGCGGGAGATAATCAAACAAAGTCTGCGGTTCCGGGCAGACCAAAGGCAGGAGGAACTCAATGCCGGGAAAGCGGCTTTGCTCGCCAAGCTGGCGCAGCGCGTCGGCATTGCTGAAGCCGAAGCTCTCGGCGCGGGCAGCCAGCTCCTGCCGCCACGCTCCGCTGTGAGGAAAGAGTATGTCTGAGGCGGGCAGGAGAACAGCCTCGTCCAGCTCTTCCTCTGAACGCTGAGTGAGCGGATCAAAGGCGCGGATGGATTCCACCGTATCGCCGAAAAAGTCGAGGCGCAGGGCTTTGCCTTCCAGCGCAGGCCGGAAAGGCGGTGGAAAGAGGTCAACAATGCCGCCGCGCACGGCCAGATCACCCGGCTGCTGCACAAGTTCGCAGGGCTTATAACCGTTGCGGATCAGGGTGGCGATGAGGCCGTCGCGGTCTGTGTCTTCGCACGCCATGACCAGCTCGCAGCTGCTGCTGAGAAGCGGGCCAGGCAGCACACGCCGCAAGACTGCCTCCGCTGAAGCGAGGAGTATGCAGGGCTGACTGCGCTCGTGCAGGAAATGCAGCGCGGCGATGCGGGCCGCCACCGTGGCCGGATCAGGGGCCAAGCGGGCGTAGGGCGGAATCTCAAAGGCCGGATAAACCAGCACCGGCACTACGGTGAAGAGACTGATGTCCCGCGCCAAGGACTCCAGCAGCTCGTCCGCAGGCGCGATGCAGCAGACAGTCTCCCGTCGTTCCGCCTGCAAACGGGCAAGCAGCAAAGCCGTGCTGCCGTGGTTCAGGCCGGTGAGTGAGCAGCTCTGCCCGGCAATCAGTTGACCGTGAAAAGGAAGCATGATGCCAGATGCTTACCATGCGGCAGCGGGAAAGTAAACCGGAAAAGAATCAAACAAGTCTGTTCTCAGCTCTTCGGGCTGCATGAATTGTTTTCATCAGCACGGATGAAATGCTGATTGAAAAGCAGAGCTGCTGAAAGAACTGCTGATATTGAATCAACACTGATTGCAGTGTCAATGCCGAATACGGACATACTCTATCCTAACGAGAAAGTCAAGCTGTAAATATCGCGTCATGCTATTGACATGCCCTGTCGGTGATGATTTACTGAACACATCTGCAAGTCTGACTTTTTATAAAAGAGGATAAGGAGGAACGGGTATGAACAGAGAAATGCATTTCAGAAGGCTTCTCATGACATGCTGTCTTCTTGCGCTGTGCAGCATGACGAGGCCTTCATCTGCGCAGAACATGCTGGCGGCTTGGGATTTCACTGGCAAGGGCGGACAAAGCTCTGTTGCCGCATCAGTTGTTTCCCCTGATCTTGCCGCCGCCGCCGCTGTCGGCGGAGGTTTGATTCCTGACGGTTTTTTAACCAACAGCTTGGCTGGGCGGAACCAGACAGCAGCAACCCTGACAGAGGCAATTGCTGCGGATCAATATATCTCCTTCACCTTGACCCCGGCGGCGCAGCAGCGCATTTTCATCACCGGGATCAACATCAGGCCGGTGAGCCAGAACAGGACACGCAGCTTTGCCTTGTTCTCCAGCCTGAAGCCGTTTGCGCTGGGCAATCAGCTGGCTGAGTTCACCGCGTCGGGAATTCATCAGCCGCTGCATCAGGTCAAAACAGAAAAGAACTACATCATCCGCCTGCCTAGAATCACAGTGGCTGGAAAACGCGGCGGCCTCTCCTCCGAAGAAGAACCGCTTGAATTCCGCCTCTACATCTACGGCCATAATGACGAACATGAAGCGGTCGGCATCGGCGAGCGGCAAGTCGGGATTAACGAGCAGGATTTGATTGTGATTGGGGAGGTGAGCAACAGCACTGCCGACACTCAAGCTCCGAGCGTTCCGACAGGCTTGGCCGCGTCGGGAATCACGGAGACCGGCTTCACGGTGAGCTGGAACGCCTCGACAGACAACGTGGGTGTTGCCAGCTACGAGGTGTTTACAGGAAACACGTCACGGGGCACGGTCAATCATCCGGCGACCTCGCTGGATATCACCGGGCTGACTGCGGACACAACATATTCCGTGACTGTGCGGGCCAAGGACGCGGCAGGCAACACTTCGGCGGCCAGCTCGCCCTTGAGCGTCAAAACTGCTCCTGCAACAGAAACAGGTCGAGTCAAGCAGATAGGCATAAACACTCATCTGAATATTGACTACAACATTGACAAGCCCTTTGCCGATGCCATGCGGGTGCATCGTTCATGGGACCAAATCGGCAGCAACGCAGGCGCAAACGACGCGCCGAGAGACGCGAACGGCTGGCCAACCACGGATGCCGCCTGCTTAGTCTATCATGGCCTGCGGACAGAATCCAACCACGGCACTTACCGCCTGACCTTCAACGGCCAAGCTGCGCTGTCCAGCGGCGATGCGTCCATTGCCAATCAGTCCTACAACTCAGCGGCCAACACCACCACCGCCGACCTGATCATTGCTGATCCGAACAACGAGCAGCTCTTCATCACCTTCACCAGCACCAAGCGCACTGCCTCCAGCGCGGTCAACACCGGCGTGACCAACGTCCGGCTGATGCGGCCTTCCGCGCCCGGCAGCGCGACTCCCTATCCGCCGAGCACGGTCATCACCAATGAATATCTCGACCGGCTGGCCCCGTTCAGCTGCATCCGCTACATGGGCTGGACGCACACCAATGACGGCAACGAGGAAACCACGTGGGCGACGCGCATCCGCTGGAACAATGCGACCATTGCTTCGGCCAACGGCAAGGCGAACTGGGAAAGCGTCATCGTCATGGCCAACGCCGCCAATAAAGATGCTTGGATATCCATTCCGCATCAGGTGGATGACACTTTCATCCAGAAACTGGCTCTGATGTTCAAGTATGGCAGCGACGGCAGCGAGCCATACAGCTCGGCGCAGGCCAATCCTGTTGTGCCGCCGCTCAATCCGGGCCTGAAACTCTACGTGGAATATTCCAACGAAATTTGGAACTGGGGCGGACCGTATCCGCAGACAGCTTGGGTGCGTGATCAAGCTGTGAACTTTGGTGCGCCGCTCAACTTTGACGGCGAAACGGACGAAACAACCTTGCTCTACCGCTACAAGGCAATGCGGACTGTGCAGATCAGCACAATCTTCCGCTCGGTCTTTGGCACGGAGATGATGAGCCGTGTCCGTCCTGTGCTCTGCTGGCAGCAGAATTACGGCGATCTCACAGAGCGCACCCTCAGCTTCATTGACCGTTACTACAGCCGCCGCGACAGCCGTTCAGACTGGAACGATCCGCATCCGGTCAATTACTACATCTACGGCGGCGGCGGCAGCGCTTACTGGTACACTGACGGCACCACGGTGATGAACAGCACGAATCTCTGGGACAACAGCGGCTGGAATCCGGCCACGTATCAGGAAATTCTTTACAATGACATGGCTTGGGCCAAGGCTTACGGCCTTGCCTATGTGCTGTATGAGGGTGACGCGCATCCGACCTACAGCAACAACGATGAGTCAATCATGCAGCAGACCCACTTGGATTCGCGCATGAACGCGGAAACCGTGGAGCATGTCAACGCCAGCAGTGCGCTGGAGGGCGACCTTTTCTTCTTCCTCGTGCTGGCCTCATGGCAGGACAGCAATGAGAACTACTGGGGCCTCATCAACATGGACAACCCGGCCAACTCGCCCCAGTATGATGCTGTTGAAGCCTTGGCCAATCAACCGGCTGAACAGTGCAGCCAAGGCGCGGTCGCACCCTTCACCAGGCCCGGCGCAGCCTTTGACTGTCCCCGCCCGCAGGCGGGCAGCAGCGGTTTTCAAGTGCTGACCGCCGACACAATGGAGTGGGACACCTTCTACGCTGCCTCCTACACCTTCAGGACAACAACAACCGGCACTTTCAATGTGCAGGTGGAGTACAGCACCACAGCCCCGGCCACCTTGGTCGTGGAGTTCGCCGGCAACGCTATCGGCACCTTCAACCTGCCCAACACCGGCGGAGTTGCCGCCTCCACTGGGCAGATCAGCATCAGCTGCACGGCGGACAAGATGTACGCCATCCGCACCATTGCCGCCGCTGGCAGCGTGACGGTGCGGAGCGTGACAGTGGAGTGACCATCCGCAGTTAAAAACCGCCCCGGCTTGCCGGGGCGGCAAGGGTTCATGGCTCGCCGCGCCTTTGCATCCGCCCCTCCAGCAGCTCTTCAGCCAAAGCCACAGTTTGCGGCGTGGGATGATCGCCGCCAAGCATTCTGGCCAGCTCGGCAGGCCGTTCTTCCGGCGCAAGCTGGCGGATGGCTGTGCGGGTGCGGCTGCCGTCATCGGTCTTCTCGACTAAGAAATGCACCTCGCCATAGGCTGCGATCTGCGGCAGATGGGTGATGCAGAAGACCTGATGATGCCCGGCCAGCTCACCGATCTTGCGGGCCACCGCGCTGGCCGCCTCGCCGCCAATCCCAGCGTCGATCTCGTCGAGGATCACTGTCTCCACCTTGTCTTGGCGGGCGAAAAGGCATTTCATCGCCAGCATCAGCCGGGACAGCTCGCCGCCTGAGACCACCTCGGTCAGCGGCTTGAGCGGCTCGCCGGGATTGGCGGAAAAGAGGAACTCCACCCTGTCCCAGCCGTCAGCCGAGAGGCCGGACCCGTCGGGATCGTCAGCCGCCTGCACCGAAACCCCGAAATGGGTCTGACGGAAACTGAGCGAAGCCAGCTCGGCCCGCATGGCCGCAGCCAGCTGCTCCCCTGCCTGCGTCCTTGCCGCTGACAGCCCAGCCGCCAGCCGCCGCAGGTCTGTCTCCACACGCAGCAGCTCCTGCTCCACCTCGGCCAGCTCCTGCTCGATGCCTTCCAGCACATGCAGTTCCTGCTCCGCTTTTGCGGCGAAAGCCAGCACCTCCTCGATGCCTGCGCCGTATTTGCGCTGCAGCTGACGGATCAAAGCCAGCCGGGCCGCAATCTGCTCCATCCGGCCCTGATCCGAGGGCATGGCCTCCAGGTATGCGTCAAGACAGCCTTCCAAGTCTTCAATCTCAAAACAGGCCGAGCTGATCCGTTCCGCCAGCTCCTTGAGGCCGGGATCAAGGGAGGCTGCCTGCTCCATGTTCTTTCTGATCACGCTGAGATGGCCGCGCACCTCCTCGCGCAGCAGCAGGCAGCTCTTCCCGGCCAGCTCGGCCAGCGCGGCGGAAGATTTGAGCAGGTCTCGCTCGCGGATCAGCGCCTCGTCCTCGCCCGGCAGCAGCCCTGCCTGACGTATCTCCCGAAGCTGGAAGCTGAGGAAGTCGCGCTTCTGCTCCTTGTGGTGCTCCTGCTCGTGGAGCTGCTGCCTCCGGCGGACCAGCTTCTGCCGCTGCTCGAAGACCTCGGCGCAGCGTTGCCGCTGCTCCAGAAGCCCGCCGTAGCCGTCAAGGAAATCTATATGGCTGCTGCTGCGGAGCAGAAGCTGCTGATCGTGCTGACCTGCAATATTGACCAGATTCTCTGTCAGATCAGCGGCGGCGCGGGCCGTTGCCAGGCGGTCGTTGATGAAGAAGCGGCTGCGGCCGCTGCTGCTCAGCACCCGGCGGAGGATGCAGTCTCCGCCGCTGTCCAAGCCCTGCTGGCGGAGCAGCTCAGCCAGCTCCGGCTGCCTGCTGATGTCAAAGGCGGCTTCGACCGCCGCCTGCTGGCAGCCGCTGCGCACCAGCAGAGCCGAAGCCCTGCCGCCGGTGAGCAGGTGCACAGCCTGCATGATGATCGACTTGCCCGCGCCGGTCTCGCCGGTGAAGACGATCAGCCCCTTGGGGGCAGAGGAAAAATCAAGTTCCAGCGTGCTGATCAGGGCCAGATCGCTGATGCGCAGCTCCAGCAGCATGTTTGCCTTGAACCACGTTGTTGTTGTTCTGCGGACGCTTCACGTCCCCTCGCCCTCAAAGGCGTTGCGCAGCAGCTCCACCCGCAAGGCGTTCTTGTCAGCAAAGACAGCCGCCACGTCAAAGCGGAGCGGCATGTCCCAATTGCGCATGGCCATATATTCCAGCGCGGCAGCGGCCAGCCGACGCTGCTTGCGGGCATCAACCGCCTCGAAAGGGCTGCCGAACCGGCTGCCGCGCCGTGTTTTCACCTCGATCACCACCAAGCAGCCGCCCTCTTGGGCGATGATGTCAATCTCCCCGCCAGACAGACGGCAGTTGCGGGCAAGAATGACATAGCCTTGCGCTTCGAGAAAGCGGGCTGCCGCCTCTTCGCCGTCACGGCCAGTTGCGCTGGAGCCGCGCCGGGCAAGCCTGTCTGCCGTGTTCATTCAGGCGGCAAAGCAGGCGGCTACTTCTTGACAGGGGAATCCGCGACTATCTCTTTTGTCTCAGGATCAAACCGCCTCCCTGGCGGGCAATCAAAATAATGCGCCTGACCATTTCGGCAGCAGACAAACGCATAAGGATTGCCCGGAACAGGCAGCAGCTCACCATCCTCACATTTCGAGCAGTCAACCGCTTCAGGGGTATTGGTCATCATTTGCGCTCCTTGGCTGGATCTCTTGCATAAGGGCTTGGCAGTTTCGCGCAGGGGCGGTTCGCGAACCGCCCCTGCAACACGTGGCATTTCATTGTAGGGGCAAAACATCTTTTGCCCTTGCCGGCATCACCGGAATGCTGTTCGGGCGAAAGATTTTTCGCCCCTACGGCACGCCGCATTTCACCGCATGGGCAAATTCACTATTACAACGAACATCCCCTCTGCGTCAACAGAGAAAACTCCACACCGCAGCCACCAGCCTCCGCTCCATGCTGGCATAGAGAAAAACTCCATGCTACGTTAGAGAAAAACTCCATGCTAGGTTGGAGAAATTCTCCATGCTACGATAGAGAAAAACTCCATGCTACGATGGAGCGAAACTCGATGCAAGCATGGCGTGATCCTCCATGCTGCGTTGGAGCATGCCTCCATGCCAGCATAGGGGATCCCTCCATGCTTGCATGGACTTTGCCCATATTTCTGTTGACAGCCCGCCCGCAGCTGCGTATGCTGGGGAATCAACACATTGTCCAGCTGCATCAGCATGTTAAATCCCAAGGAAGGACATCATCATGGCTGTTCACTACCGCATCGAGAAGAATCTCCTGACCAAACCCGGCTCCTGCCGGCTCCGCTTCATGCCGCAGGGAATCGCAGGCTACGACGAGGTGGCGGCCCGGGTTGCCCTGAAGAACCCCGGCTCCTCGGCGGAGCAGATCAAGAATCATCTGCGCTCGGGAATGAAGGAGATTCTGGCGATGCTGCTGGAGGGCCTGCAAGTCACGCTGGAGGACACCATGATCTTCCGGCCCGCCTTTCATGCCAAGCTGGACACGCCGGACACGCCGCTGCCGCCGATGGAGAAACTCCTGAGCATCAACATCTCGGCTTCGCAGCCGTATGTCAAGGAGTTCCAGGCCAAGGCGACCTTGGTGCGCGAGCAGTGGACAGAGAAGATGCCAGCCATTCAGGCGGCTGCGGACACCACGACCGGGCTGAGCAATGTCGTCAACCCGGCTGGCGTGCTGCGCCTGACCGGCAGCAATCTCGCCTTTGACTGGCAGTCGCCGGACAACAGCTGCGTGCTGGCCGGAACTGAGAGCGGCAGCGAGGCGCAGACCCAGTTCGCCAGCGTCAGCGACACGGAAATCCTGCTGGTTCCGCACCTGCCTGCCCAGTCCCACACGTGGAACAATGAATACACAGTGTCCATCACCACTCAGTACACCGAACACGGCTCGATCCGCACCGGCACCTACAGCGGCAGGCTGCGCAGTCCGCTCACTGTGCCGGGGCTGGGACTGCCCACGCCGCCTGTGACCGGCATTCTTACCGGCAGCGCGGACACCCCGCATGTCAGCGTCACCGACGGCGGGGTTGTGGCGGACGAGCGGCTGCGCATCCAGGTCGAGCACAACGTGCAGGATGATCTTCTTATTTTCAGGCTGATCGACATGCAGGACGGCGGCACCAAAGGGGCGATGGTGCCCGTGACCGGCGACGGGGCATTCGTGCTGCCGGGCTTCAGCGGCTCGGCAGTGAGCAGCCTGAGCATTCGCGTGGATGAATACGCCGCCTTGAAGACCATGGTCGTCAACGACTACAACGGCAGGCTGGTGGATGTGCTGGATGTGAAGATGGAGTGAGGACTCCGCAGGCGACTTCCGCCGGGAGACAACGGCTCAACTGACTGCATGAGCACACAAGGAGGCGTGCTATGAATCCTGCATTGCACTTGCGTCCCAAATTCATTGTGGATGCGAAAGGGAGAAAGAAGGCTGTGGTTATACCCTTCGATGCCTACGAGCAGCTGATGGAAGACCTTGCTGATCTGGCTGCCGCTGCCGAACGGCGGGAGGAGCAGACGATTTCGCATGAGCAGCTGCTGAAGGAGCTGAAGAACGATGGCATCCTTCCGGGTTGAATGGCGGGCATCTGCGGCCAAAGAGCTGAGGAAGATTGACCGGCAGGTGATTCCCAGAATTGTGGAGGCGGCAGAGCAGCTGGCCTGTGAGCCGCTGCCGCCCGGGGCCAAGAAACTTCAGGGCACCGAGTTCATTTACCGCATCCGCGTGGGCGATTACCGGATTGTGTACGAAGTGGCGGAGGCTGCTGCGTCTGTCACCATTGTCCGCGTCAGACACAGGAAAGAAGTGTACCGATGAGCAGGACTTGCTGGATGTGAAGATGGAGCAATGCAGCATGAGGCTGCACAGGAAGCAGTGTCGCCGTTGTTTTGAAATCATTTTTCTATCAACTCAAGGAGGAAGCCATGTCAGTTCGTCATGCAGTGTTGGGTATGCTGTTTCTTGCCGCTTTGCCGAGCCTGAGTCATGCGTCATGCGCCGCGCCGACCGACCTGAACGCGGTCTGGAAGGCAGATGACGGCGGGCTGTATTATGTCCGTCAGGTGGGCAATGAAGTATGGTGGGTCGGGATGAGCGCAGATGAGGGAAGGACGTGGACCAACGTCTTCAGGGGAACGAGGAACGGGGCCACAGTTGTCGGAAAATGGGCGGATGTGCCGAGAGGCGGGGCAAAAGCCAACGGAATGCTCAAGCTGGCTGTTCAGGAGAACAACGGCGCTGTGGCTGGGTTCACCCGCACAGAGGTGACTGGAGGATTCGGAGGCTCTGCATGGCACCTGAACTGCAATGACGTTGTTCTTGTTCCAGTCAACGAATAACTGCGCTCCTGCAATGAAGCAAAGCGGGGCGCGGCAAGCTGCCGTGCCCTGGCAAGGAATGGCATGAGGAAGAAATTGAGCAAAACGCCTGGTGCGCTTTCACTGCTGGCCGTTGCGGCCTGCCTGGCTGCCGCCATGCCAGCGCAGGCGGCCACGCCGGTCTTTATCAATGAGATTCACTATGACAATGACGGCATAGATGCCAATGAGTTTGTCGAGATAGCCGGTCCAGCTGGCACAGATTTGAGCGGCTGGTCAGTTGTGTTTTACAACGGCAACGGCGGCGGAGTCTATGCAACCCAAAACCTTGCTGGCACGCTTCCCGATGCAGGCGATGGCATGGGCATGATCGCTGTCTATCAGCCAGGGATTCAGAACGGCAGCCCGGATGGGCTTGCTCTGGTTGACACCAACACCAGCAAGGTGGCGCAGTTTCTCAGCTATGAGGGTTCCTTCACTGCTGCGGACGGCCCAGCCAAAGACATGGCAAGCACGGATATCGGCGTGTCTCAGAGCGGATCGACATCGGGAGACTCGCTACAGCTGAAAGGAACTGGCAAGGTGTATGAAGATTTCACTTGGGCCGACACCAGCCCTGCCACGCCGGGCACTGTCAACACGGGGCAGAGCTTCTCCGAATCGGTCAGCTCGGCGCATGGCAGCCTTCAGGGCATTCGTTTTCTGCTGCTGAAGTAGCTGATGAAGAGCAACGCAGGCTGCGTGGGTATTTTGGATGTGATGATGGGGAGAGCGCAGTGAAAGCAGGCAAGATGAGAAGCAAGTTGTCCTGCTTGGCTGACGGCAATCCCTTCCTCCACAGCAAAGCTCTTGACAAGAGTGGAATAACACTATATAGTAATCTTTCTGTCATCCTTCCTTCCTCTCTTCCTTCGCGGTGTTCTTCATCGCAAAGCAGCTCTTCGCATCTTCGATCACTCGTCCGTTTTCCCCGTGCGTCTCGTATCAACAGTGCGCAGCGGCGGAACAAAGCAGTTCCCAAGTTCAACACAGCAGGTCAGGAACATATGAATCTTTCAAAAAACTTATCCGAACGGATCGGACGGGTGATTTTCAGCTTTATCAGCATTTCTCTTGGCCTTATCAGTCTGGCAATGATTGTTGTCGCCATTTGCAATATTTGGCAGTCTTTGCACCAAAGCCATCTGCTTGTGAAAGCCCTTCTTGACGCAGTCGGGCTGATTGTGATTGGCATGGCTGTCTTTGATGTCTCAAAGTTTTTATTAGAGGAAGAAGTTATAAAAAGCCATCATGCGGTTACTCCCTCAACGCAGCGGGCCACGTTGTCAAAGTTTCTCATCATCATCTCCATAGCTGTGAGCCTTGAAGCTTTGGTGTTTATTTTCGATGCCGGGCATAAGAATATAAGCCTCTTGATTTATCCAACATTTCTGCTGATTGCCGCTGTGTTGCTGGTTGTCAGTCTTGGCTTGTATCGGAAACTAAGTCAAGAGGATGCCCTGTAGTTGCGCAGCGAAATCAGACAGGATGAGGAATAAGGCGACAGGGTCACGGCATGTCGTGACCCTGCGATTGCGGCAACGGCAAGCGATCCTCAGGCAATCGCCTGCATCGCGCTCGCGCGGCAGGCTGTGTCAGCCTCACAGAGCTTCGCCCATTTTCTTGGCCGCTGCGGCGTTGTCATCCTCATACGATGGCTGATTGTTGCATTGCTGGTCGAACTTGGCGGTCTGCTGGTCATATGCCGTCTTCTTTGCCTGCATCTCGTTATACAGCTTGTCCGCTTCCGCAAGTTTCTCTTTGTATTTCGCCAGCTCCCCTTTGTAGTCATAGTCAGCAAGATCTCTGGAAGCCTTCAAAGTTTCCGCCTGCTCATCCGCTTCTTTGCTCACAGCGTCATGCCGCGTCTCAATGCCTTGAAACTCGGCGCGACTCTTGCCGATCTCCCGCTTCAGAGTGATGCACTGCTCAATCATCTCCTGAGTCAGCGCGCCTTCGCCGTCCGGTGTGCTTCTGTACTTTCGCTCGCTCTCCTCCGCAGCAGTTGAAATGCCGCTGACAGTCAGGGCAAAAGCGGCGGCCAGCAGAACGCAGCGCATGGAACCATGATTCATTTTTCATTCCTCCGGTGTTGTTCAGGTTGATGCAGTCGCGCAGGTCTGATGAAGCGCAGCGAAATCAGATGAGATATGAGCTGTCCGCTTTCGTTGCGCTCAAGCAGACCCGCGCTGCTTTTCGCCTCAGATAATCGCCTTCATCGCTCCCATATAGCCGCGCAGCTCCGCGCCGATGACCTCAATGCCGGTGCTGCGGATGATGCGGTTGACCTCGATCAGCTCCTTGTTGCTGACGGAGTTATCCTTCACATCCATGCCCTTGCCAATCACGTCCGCGCCCACAGTCTTCATGAAGTCTTGCAGCAGCGGATAGGCCGCATGGTTGAAGAGATAGCAGCCGTACTCCGCTGTATCTGAAATCACCACGTTCATCTCATACAGCTTCTTGCGGGTGATCAGGTTGGCGATCAGCGGCAGCTCGTGCAGGGATTCGTAATAGGCTGACTCCGCCTTGATGCCGGAAGAAACCATCGTATTGAAGGCCAGCTCCACGCCAGCTTTGACCATCGCCACCATCAGGATGCCCTTGTCGAAATACTCCTGCTCGCTGATGGCCATGTCCGCCGCTTCTGTCTTCTCAAAGGCGGTCTCGCCGGTGGCCTTGCGCCATGCGAGCAGGTTGGCATCGTCGTTCGCCCAGTCCTGCATCATGGTCGTGGAGAACTGCCCGGACATGATGTCGTCCATGTGCTTGCAGAACAGCGGCCTGAGGATGCGCTTCAGCTCGTCAGCAAGATGGAAGGCCCGCAGTTTTGCCGGGTTGGAGAGCCGGTCCATCATGTTGGTGATGCCGCCGTGCTTGAGGGCCTCAGTGATGGTCTCCCAGCCGTTCTGGATCAGCTTGACCGCATAGCGGGCATCCATGCCCAGCGCAACCATCCGCTCGAAGCAGAGCAGCGAGCCGGTCTGCAACATGCCGCAGAGTATGGTCTGCTCGCCCATCAGGTCGGATTTTACCTCAGCAACAAAGGAGGACTCCAAGCAGCCAGCGCGATGGCCGCCTGTGCCAGCGGCGTAGGCTTTGGCAATGTCCCAGCCGATGCCGAGCGGGTCGTTCTCGCGATGCACAGCCAGCAGGGTCGGCACGCCGAAACCGCGCTGGTACTCGTGCCGCACCTCGGTGCCCGGCGATTTGGGCGCAACCATGATCACGGTGATGTCCTTGCGGATCTGCATCCCTTCTTCAACAATGTTGAAGCCGTGCGAGTAAGAGAGGCAGGCGTTCTGCTTCATCAGCGGCATCACCGCCTTGATCACGCCGGAATGCTGCTTGTCCGGGGTCAGATTGATGACCAGATCAGCGGTGGGCAGCATCTCCTGATAGGTGCCGACCTTGAAGCCGTTCTCCGTGGCCCGCTGCCAAGACAGACGCTTGCTGGCAATGGCCGCGTCGCGCAGAGTGTAGGACACATCCAAGCCGCTGTCGCGCAGGTTCAGACCTTGGTTCAGGCCTTGCGCGCCGCAGCCGACAATGACGATCTTCTTGCCCTTCAGGGCTTCCACGCCGTTGAACTCGGAAGCCTGCATGAAGCGGCAGCGGCCCAGCTCGTCAAGCTGAAGGCGCAGGGGCAGGCTGTTGAAATAGTTGGCCATGATGATTCTCCTTGTGCAGAGTGGTTGAAAAATGCCGAATGATGCTATCTTACCAGCAAATGCTGCGGCGTAAAGGGTTTTGTGCAGAATGGAGCGGCATGCAGGGCATCCGTGCAGCTGCTTTCCATCCGTCCGCAAAACAATCCGGCATGTTTTGGAAATACCATCTGGATGGTATCGGAGAAACCATCTGGATGGCACCGGCAATACCATCTGGTATGTTTTGGAAAACCATCTGAATGGTATCCCCAATACATACCAGATTGTTTTTGCAGCTCTCCTCCGCTGCCATTCCATCCGGCAAGCGCCTTGGACAGCCTCCCGCATTGCTCTCCCGCCGATTTTTTCAGGGCATTTTCCCTCCCGATCAGGTTTAATGGGCGCAGTCAATCCGCGCTGAACGCGCTTCAGCTTTTTCTTGTTTCAAGGAGAGAGAATCATGGGACAAACCGTCGCTGAAAAGATCATTGCCGCCCATCTGGTTGAGGGCGAGCTGAGGAAGGGAGCCGAGATCGGCATCCGCATTGACCAGACCCTGACCCAGGACGCAACCGGGACGATGGCCTATCTGGAGTTCGAGGCCATCGGCATTCCCCGTGTGCAGACTGAGCTGTCGGTCAGCTACGTGGATCACAACATGCTGCAATCCGACTTCAAGAACGCCGACGACCACATATTCCTGCAAGGCGCAGCCCGCAAGTTCGGCCTGCACTACTCGCCGCCCGGCAACGGCATCTGCCATCAGGTGCATCTGGAACGCTTTGGCATTCCGGGCAAGACCCTGCTCGGCTCCGACTCGCACACCCCGACCGGCGGCGGCTTGGGAATGCTGGCCATCGGCGCGGGCGGGTTGGATGTGGCGATGGCGATGGCGGGCAAGCCGTTCTACATGATCATGCCCAAGATTTATGGCATCAAGCTGACCGGCAGGCTGCGGCCTTGGGTGGCGGCCCGCGACGTGCTCTTGGAAGTGCTGCGTCAGCTCACGGTGAAAGGCGGAGTTGGTTATATTATGGAGTACTTCGGGCCGGGCGTGGCAACACTGAGCCTCACCGACCGGGCGACGATCACCAACTTCGGCGCGGAGCTGGGCGCGACGACTTCAGTCTTCCCCTCGGACGAACAGACGCGCAAATACTTTGCCGCACAGGGCCGCGAGGAGCAGTGGCGCGAATTGAGCGCGGATGCGGATGCGGAATACGACAAGGTGCTGGAGATTGATCTGTCCACCTTGGAGCCGATGATCGCCTGCCCCTCCTCGCCGGACAACGTGGTCAAAGTGCGCGAAGTGGCGGGCCGTCCGGTGGCGCAGGTGCTGGTCGGCTCCTGCACCAACTCCTCGCTGCGCGACCTGACTGCGGTCTCGAAGATCATGGCAGGCCGCTCGGCGCATCCTGATGTCAGCTTTGAGATCAATCCCGGCAGCCGTCAGGCTTTGGAGAACCTCACCGCGCAGGGCGGCATCCTGCCTCTGCTGCAAGCCGGTGCGCGGATTCATCAGTCTGGCTGCCTGGGCTGCATCGGCATGGGCCAGGCACCGCCCAGCAACATGATCTCCCTGCGCACCTTCTCGCGCAACTTCCCCGGACGTTCTGGCAACAAGGGCGATTTAGTCTATCTGTGCAGCCCGGAAGTGGCGGCGGCTTCAGCCATTAAGGGTGTGATCACCGACCCGCGTGATCTGGGCGAATATCCCGCCTTCACCCTGCCCGAACGCTACCTGCCCGGCGATGAGCGCATCGAGCGGCCCCTGCCGGAAGCGGAGAGCGCGAAAGTCGAGATCGTACGCGGGCCGAACATCGCGCCGTTCCCAACCTTTGCGCCGCTGCCGGAGACATGGAAGGGCAAGGTCGTGCTCAAGCTGGCCGACAACATCACCACTGACCACATCATGCCTGCGGGCGCGAAGATACTGCCGCTGCGCAGCAACATCCCGGCGATCAGCGAATATGTCTTCTCGCAGATCACCGAGAGCTTCGCCCGCGACATGCAAGCGACGATGGCTGAAGGCTTTGCCGGCGCGGTGATCGGCGGGGACAACTACGGCCAAGGCTCCAGCCGCGAGCACGCCGCCCTGGCCCCGCGCTATCTTGGGGTGGAGGTGAAGCTGGTGAAGAGCTTCGCCCGCATCCACAAGGCCAACCTGATCAACTTCGGCATTCTGCCCCTGACCTTTGCTGACCCGGACGACTACGACCGTATTGAGCAAGGCGCGGAAGTTGTCATCAAAGGCCTGCGCCAAGCCGTGCTCTCCGGCGCGGAGACGCTGACCGTGGAAATCGGCGGCAGGGCAGTGCAGGCTTGCTGCGAGCTGTCTCAGCGGCACCGCGAGATCATCGCCGCTGGCGGTTTGCTCAACTGGGCGCGGTAGCACAGGATAACAGGACATGTTCCGGCAGAATGGCAGCATTCTGCCGGAGCTGCTCTTGGCACGAAGAAAAACCGCGCTGCAAGATATGCTGCTGCTTTTTTGTGAAACAACACGACTGCGAAGCGCAATGAAACTGTCAGCCTGCCTGCTTTTCTCCTGTCTGCTGCTTGCCGCCTGCAAATCCAGCCCGCAGCGCAAGGTTGCTCTCGGTACCTTGGAGCGCGACCGCATCTCCCATGCCGCCGCCGCCAGCGAGGTGATCGCGGAGCAGCCTCTTCCGCAAGGCAGCATGGTGAAGAAAGGCGCAGTGCTGGTGCGGCTGAATGACACGCTGCAAAAGATGCAGGTGAGCAAGGCGAAAGCGGAGCTGGCGCAAGCTGCCGCCAATCTCGACAGGCTCCGCAACGGAGCGCGGGCGGAAGAGATTGCTGCGGCCAAAGCCAAAGTAACGGCGGCGCAGGCCGTGCTGACAGAGAGCGAGGTGCAGCACGAACGTTTGAGCGGCTTGGCGCGGCAGAACATCACCAGCAAGGGTGAGATGGACAAGGCAGCCTCGGCGCGTGATGTGGCCCGCGCTCACTTGCAGGCGGCGCAGGAAGAGCTGCGCATCTTGACCAATGGCACCCGTGCGGAAGACCTCCAGGCAGCCACGGCCAAGCTGGAGGCTGCCGCCGCTGTGCTGGCGATGGAGAAGAAGCGGCTTGCTGATCTGACCATCACCGCTGCGTGCGACGGGCTGCTTGACGAGCTGCCGTGGAAGACAGGCGAGCGTCCCGCCGCTGGCAGTGCCTTGGCTGTGCTCCTGGCAGGCAAGGCACCCTATGCCCGCGTTTATGTGCCTGAGCCATACCGGGCTAAGATCAAGACCGGCGACAAGCTGACTGTGCATGTGGACGGCATGGAAGTCCCTGTCACCGGGCAGGTGCGCTGGATTGCCGCTGAAGCGGCTTTCACCCCCTATTATGCCCTCAACCAGGAGGAACGCGCCCGCCTGATGTTCCTTGCCGAAGTGCAGCTGCCGGACAGCCAATCCCATCTGCCTGACGGTGTGCCTGCCCAAGTTGACCTGCCATGACTGAGCCAGTCATCAAGGCAGTACAGTTAAGCCGACACTTTGGCAGCCTGAAGGCTGTGCAGGATCTGGACTTGGAAATTCACAGAGGGCAGATCTACGGCTTTCTTGGTCCGAACGGCAGCGGCAAGACCACCGCCATCCGCATGTTGACCGGTCTGCTGGAGCCAAGCTCCGGTTCTATACAGGTGCTGGGATTGGAGCTGCCCAAAGAAGCGGAGCAGATACGCCTGCGCATTGGCTACATGACCCAGAAGTTCTCCCTCTACGACGACATGACCGTTGAGGAAAACCTTCAGTTTATCGCCCGCATCTATGGTCTGCCGGGCCGGGCGCGGAGGCAGCGCATTGAGGAGCTTCTGGCAGTGTACAAGCTGGCAGACCGGCGCAGGCAGATGGCCGGACGGATGAGCGGCGGCCAGCGGCAGCGGCTTAGTCTGGCAGCGGCGGTGCTGCACAAGCCTGACCTCCTTTTCCTTGACGAGCCGACCTCCGCTGTTGACCCAGAGAACCGCCGCGAGTTCTGGGAGCAGCTCTTTGATCTCAGCCACGAGGGCACCAGCATTCTTGTTTCCACGCATTACATGGACGAGGCGGAACGCTGCCACCGTCTGGCCATCTTGGAGAACGGCATCAAGCGGGCAGAAGGGCCGCCAGAAGAATTGATGCGGAACATGGGTGCCCATGTGGTGGAGATCGCCTCCGCCAACCTGCGCCAGCTCAAGCAGGAGCTGCTCAAGCTGCCGGAAGTGATAGCTGCGGCCCAGCTTGGCGCACGGCTGCGGGTGCTGGTGCGCAATGCCGTGAGCGAGCCGCTGGCGTTCCTTTCCCGCCAGCCCAGCGTTGGGCCGCAGGACAGCTTGTCGTTAGTGCGGCCCAGCTTGGAGGATGTCTTTGTCACCTGCACAGGCAGGAACCGGGCAGGATAAGCAAGGCCAGCTTATCAACCTCGTTACGAAAACCCTCCTGTTGACAAAGGCAGATGCGCGGCTTAAACTGGCTGGTCAGCACCTTGCAATCGTTCTGTCCTATCAATGCAGTATGGATGGATAGACGAGTTAATATATTATGATATCTCACGAGAATGCCAATTAAACACGATTTATCTCATCTGTATGCGCTCAAGTCAGCGATTGAAGGACTGCTCGGTTATAATGCTTGGTATGAGTTGAAGGAAACAACATCGCTTTCTACATGGCGTAAATATATCCTGAAAATATTGAAGGCGATCCAAATCAGCATTTATGAATCCATCGAAGTAACTGATGCTGAATGGCTCAAGATGGTCGAAGACAATATCGCACAGGGTGAGCAGCAAGCGAAGAGTAGCCAAAATATAGACGAGTTACTTTCGTGCTTCACAGCCACACTGCTTAGGCAAGTATTCCTTCAAATTGGAGGCCTTCCAAACAGAAAGGCTGAGAAGAGTGTAGCTCTCAGCAAGGCTAACTGGCGGCTAAATAGCCGACGAAGTGTTCAGTATGTGCAGTCGAAAGCGCAACTCGAATTCGTCTTCTGGTGCGAGCAGCAAGACCGGATCGGTCATGAGAAGCAAATGGAACTTCACAACGAGCATCGTAGAAGCAAGAGTGAATTGCCATATTCTGAATGGTGCCGCAAACGTGAAGCCTAACCACCTGCCTTCCCCCTTCCCACCAACGCATATAAGTCCGCCGGACTTACCTACGTAAGTCCCAAAGACTTATATATGTAAGTCCGGCGGACTTATGTACGTAAGTCTTTCGGACTTACATACGTTCCTCCCCGCCGTCTTTTTTCTTGACAGGCCGGGCCGCGCTCCGTATGCTGCGGGACAGGTTTTTTTACCCGCTGTCATCAGCAGTTAGAACCCGTTGGGAGGACGAGACGGCAATCATCCGGCACCGGCCCAAGCTGAACCCGCTGACCACGCCCGCATCCTGCAAGCCATGAAAAGCCTCCTGCGCATCCACGCTGTTTTCACCAAAGAGCTGCGCCAGCTCAGGCGCGACCGCATGACCTTCGGCATGGTGGTGATGATCCCGCTCATCCAGCTCATGCTCTTCGGCTATGCCATCAACACCAACATCCGCCATATTCCGGTGGGCTTGGTTGATCAAAGCCGCACAGCCTTGAGCCGGGCTGTGGCGCAGACGGTCAGCGCGACCCAGGTGGTCACCTTCATCGCTCAATATGATGACGTGCACCAGGCGGAAAAGGCGCTTGATAATCTGGAGGTGCGGGCCGTGCTTGTGCTGCCGCCTGACCTTGGCGCACGGCTGCTGCGCCATCCCGCTGCTCTTGGCAGGAATATTGCCGCTGACGCGCGGACGGCCCGTCCAGTCGGGCAATGGCTGGCGGACGGTTCAGATCCCGTGATTGCCGCCGCCATCCGCAGTCTGCGCTCCATGCCGCTGTCCGAAGCCTTGCGCCAGCCTGTTCCCAGCAGCGCTCCCACCTTTGAGACCGTGCTGCTCTACAACCCGGAGCAGCGCACCGCCGTCAACACTGTGCCAGGGCTTGTCGCCATCATCCTCACCATGACTATGATCATGTTCACCGCCGCCGCCATAGTCCGCGAGAGCGAGCGCGGCAATATGGAGATGCTGATCACCACGCCGGTGCGGCCTCTTGAGCTGATGCTGGGCAAGATCATCCCGTATATGTTTATCGGCGGCGTGCAGGTCACGATTATTCTTGGCTTAGGACACTTGATCTTTAAGGTGCCGATAGTCGGCAGCCTGGCGCAGCTCGCCGGGGGCACGCTCCTCTTCATCACTGCCTGTCTCACCTTGGGCTTGGTGTTCTCCACCATTGCCAAGAACCAGCTGCAAGCCATGCAGATGGCCTTTTTCATCATGCTGCCTTCAGTCCTGCTCTCCGGCTTTATGTTTCCGTATGAAGGAATGCCCAAACCAGCGCAGCATATTGCCGAAATCCTGCCTGCCACCCATTTTGTCCGCCTGATTCGCGGCGTTGTCCTGCGTGACGCGCACATCCTCAACATGCCCTATGATGTCGGCTTCCTGGTGATGTTCATCCTTGTCGGCCTGACTGTGGCCTCGCTGCGCTTCAAGAAGCGGCTGGGCTGAGGCGGCTGGCCGTTCGGCGCACCCTGATGTCAGGGAGAGCGCGAAGGTGGAGAGCGTGCGCGGGCTGTTGCCGCAGCCGGTTTGCTCAGCTGGGCGAGGCAGGGAATCAGGGAAGTCAGAGCATCCGTCAGGCAGCAAAAAAATGATATTTCTCCTGAAATATTGAATCCTGTCTGCTGGGAAGCGGAGAGGCTCTTTTCCTGAGGAAATCAGCAGAAGCGACCTATTTTCTATAAAAAAAACTGTATCCAATCAAGATGGACTAACTGAGAAACTTCCGATCTGATGCCAAGGCAACTTTTCGGCTTTCTTTGTTTTTATCGCAAAACACTGCTGACGGAGAAATTTGGCACACACTTTGCATGAACTACAGTGTTCTTCATCTCTTCTTTTTTTGGCCGGTTTCTCTTTCGCAGGGGAAACCGGTTTTTTTATGGGATAAAACGCAAGGGAGAAATTGCCTTTTGCCGCAGATTGAGGTATATGCTTTCCGGCAGGAATGACTCAACCTCTCAGATCCATGCCGACTATCCCTTTCAATATCGTTCTCGTCGAGCCGGAGATTCCGCCCAACACCGGCTCGGTGGCCCGGCTCTGCGGTGCCACGGACTCTGTGCTGCACCTTGTCCATCCGCTCGGCTTCAGCACTGATGACAAGCACCTGAAGCGGGCCGGGCTGGACTACTGGCCGCAGGTGCATATCCGCCACTGGCCGGACTGGGCCACATTCCTTGCCGAGCAGACTTGGCGCAGGCTTTTCTTCTTCACCACCAAAGTGGAGCGGCCCTACTGGCAGGCAGCTTTCCAGCCTGGTGACTTCCTCATTTTTGGCCGGGAAACCAAAGGGCTGCCAGAAGAAATCCTTGCGCTTCACGCTGACCGCTGTTATACCATTCCGATGAGCAACCCGCAGATCCGCAGCCTTAATTTGGCCATGAGCGCCGGGATTGTCCTGTATGAGGCATTGCGGCAGCAAGTCAAAATGTAGGGGCAGTCTGATTCAACCGCTGGAAATTTTGTCCGTATAGTTCTGCAGAAAAGACAACCTGCTGCCAGAATGAGCAAAATGCCTTCCTGCCCCCGCTGCGGCTCTGAAATCCGGCTCGCGGGCGATTGGCAAGCATTTGCATCTGGACGGCAATCGCTCGCGCAGCTTCAATGTTTTAGTGAAAGCCATCAAAGATATTGTTTCCAGCAATCCAATCTTATGAATGATATTCCAAAGAAAGGCAAAGTCTATCTCGTCGGCGCAGGTCCGGGCGATCCTGGTTTGATCACCCTGCGCGGCAAATTCCTGCTCGAACGGGCCGAAGCGGTGGTGTATGACCACTTGGCCAACGTCAAGCTGCTCGCTCATGCGCCCGCCGAGGCTGAGCTGATCTATGTCGGCAAAAAAAGCAATCAGCATACCTTGCCGCAGGAGGGCATCAACCGCCTGCTGGTTGAGCTGGGTTTGGCTGGCAAGCGCGTAGTGCGACTTAAAGGCGGCGATCCCTTCATTTTTGGCCGGGGCGCGGAGGAAATTGAGGAATTAGTCAAGGCGGGCATTCCCTTTGAAGTGGTGCCGGGCGTGACTTCGGCCACAGCTGCTGCTACTTACGCGGGCATTCCGATAACCCACCGCGATTACACGGCTTCGGTGGCCTTTGTCACCGGCCACGAGGCGGACGGCAAGGAAGAATCGAACATCGCTTGGGACAAGCTGGCGACCGGTGCAGGCACGATCATTATTTATATGGGGATTAAAAACCTGCCGATCATCACCAAGAAACTCATCGAACATGGTCGTGCGCCGGACACGCCAGTGGCAGTGGTGCGCTGGGCTTCTACTCCGCAGCAACGATCTGTGGTCGGCACGCTGGCAACTATTACTGAAGTGGTTATGCAAGCAAAGATTACTCCGCCTGCTTTGGTGATTGTCGGTGAAGTGGTTAAGCTGCGTGATATGATTGATTGGTACGAGCACCGCCCGCTGTTCGGCAAGCGAATTGCCGTCACCCGCACCCGCGAGCAGGCCAGCGAGCTAGTCTCCAAGCTGGAGGAATACGGTGCGGAATGCCTTGAATATCCGACCATTCACATCGAACCGGTGGCGGATTGCTCAGTGATAGACGCGGCGTTGGAAAATATGGCCGCATACCACTGGCTGCTTTTCACCAGCCTGAATGCGGTGACCTATTTCTTCAAGCGACTGCATGAGAAAGGCTTAGACAGCCGCGCCCTTGCGCCCTGCAAGATCGGCGCAGTGGGAAAAACTACAGCGGATGAAATCGGCAAATATGGCCTGCGGGCTGATATGATCCCGGAAAGATTCACTGGAGAAGGCTTAGCCGAAGCTCTGATTGCCGCTGGCGAGACGCAGAACAGACGCTTCCTCCTCCCCCGCGCTCTCAAGGCGATGGAGACGCTGGCGGAGCTGCTGGAAGACGCGGGCGGTTCTGTCACTGTCGCGCCGGTGTATCAAAACGTGCCGCCGCAGGGCCGTAAAGACGAGCTGCGCAAAAGCCTGCTGGAGCGTGGCCTTGATGTCGTCACCTTTGCCAGTTCCTCCGCCGTGACCAATTTTCTTAACATGGTGGACGCGCAGGACGAAGCCGAGCTGCATCAGCTTCTTGATCCGGTCAAAATCGCGGTCATCGGCCCGGTGACGGCGGAGACGGTGCGCAAGCGCGGTTTAAAGGTGGATATTCAGCCGGAACGGTACACGATTGACGATCTGGCTGCCGCAATCGCCGCGCAGGGCCGCCAAGGCTGAAATCTCCCCTGTTGTGGTATAAAATATTTTGCGGGCGGTACAGCTTTTTGCATTGTCATTTCTTGGATCGGACGCTATACTGAAGATGAGACCTCCAAACCGTTCATGGACTTTAAACAAAGCCGGAACATCCTGAGGGCACTAACAAATGACAGTGAAAAACAACACATGCCTGCTTGCAGTTCTGTGCAGCGTCAGTCTTCCCACGCTGGCCGCCGCTGATATGCAGCCGATTTCATCCTGCGTCACCTGCGGGGACAACGCCGCAGTCAGCAGTCTGCTGCTGGCGGCAGGAATGTACGGCGGTTTGGATGATGCCGTCTCGAAAAAGGGGCTTGATCTGTCCCTGAGTGAATCAGCCAAGATGTTCAAAGGGGTGCTCCCTGACCAAGGCCAGCTGGACGGTCAGGACATCACGCTCTCTTATACCGGATCAGAGGGGCGGCTGGGGTTCTCCGCCGGATATCTGTACACTGCGCCGGAAAACACCCGCTCCGCCGGAACTGTCCTCTTGGACTTGAACTCGCATGGTCGGAACGTCCTGCACGAAGAAGCCGACAAACCTTGGTATGTGACTCTTAATTTCACCAAGGATTTCCAGCTCAGCGATTCAGTCGCCCTTGGGATTGACTCCAGAACCATGCTGCTCTCGCCCTCGTTGTCAGACGAGGCGGACAAGCGGGCTGTCTGCATGTCCTTCAATCTGCCGGTGTCTTATGGTGGACTGTTTACAGTCACCCCGGAGCTGCAATGGTCGCGCTCTTTAGAGACAGGTGGGCAAGCCGACATGGTAGCGGCCGCTGCGGAGAAAAATCCAAATACCTTCTACGGCGGCATGTCCATCAGCTTTTCTTATTGAGAAAAGCAGTGCTCCTAATAAAAAAAAGAGGTGTATTTTCAGATGCCTCTTTTTTTTGTCTTCTGATGCCACCACGAACCTATCCCACTATTCGTTGTGCCCACATAAAAGAGACAGCCAGCGAGAGA
>NZ_JBLWEP010000010.1:6323-26584 GCF_048287355.1 Candidatus Electronema sp. TJ | reverse complement strand
TCATTGTCCGCTACAATCTCAACTTGAGAGCATCACTTGCCATTTGACCACCACCGAAAATAGCGGGCTTTCATGACTGAGGGGCTCTTGCTGCCGGTCTGCGGCCCGACCGCCGGAATGCTGATCAGCAGCTCCATGTCCTGCTTCATGCCGGGATGGCTGTCAATATGGCCGTCAACCGCCTGCTGGAGCCATTTGAGTTCCGCCGCATGAAAGCTGACAGCGTCAAGAATGGATTGCAGGACACGAGGCGGCGTGTTGGCGGCTTCGGCCTTTTCCAGACGGTTTTTCTCGCGGCGGACGGCATCGCGGCGGGCCAGAAGCGACTGGAGCATCCGCGCCTCCGGTGACGGCGGCTGCCATGTTTCAGGCTTGAGCAGCACTTCGCAGCGGGCAAGGAAAAAGCTGTCCACTTTGTCCGTTTTGGTGCTCATAGCCAGGCCGCGTCGCAACCTACTGCTTCGCCGTATATGCTGCGCCGTATAAAAGCCTCGCTCGATCTCGCAGGACGGCATCGAGCGACCGAAGAAAAAGGGTCGAGCGAGGGCGTGCTGCGAGATCGAGCGAGGCTTTGTAGGGAGATCGCTCGATGCTTTTCCTGAAGCAGCAGCGAGCGGCGGATGAAATCAGGCTGACGGGCGGCAAAACCGCTTGTTTTTTTAACAGAAGGCAGCAAGATTGCGCTCTGAGGCGGCGATGCGGGGGAGACAGGCGGAAGGCGGCACGGCAAACTGTTTGACAGCATGGTGCAGTCTTTATAAACTGTCGGGAGCGGCACTCCGCCGCCGCCATTTCCTTTTTAGCTCCGCGCGTCTGTCATGATCAAACATTCCAAGCTCAACAACATCGTCCTCCTGATCATGGTCATGCTGATTTCAGCCCTGTTCCTGATCATGATCCGGCAGTTTCTCATGGCCACTTTCATGGCCGGGCTGTTCTCGGCCATGTCCGCGCCGCTGCACCGGCAGCTGACCCGGCATCTGCAAGGCCGCGAGAACATGGCCTCCGCCGCTGTGGTGGCCGGGGTCTTCTGCCTGATTCTGGTGCCGCTGGGCTTCCTCCTTGGGCTAGTGCTCAGTCAGGCCGTGCATGTGGGCCAGTCCGTGACCCCGTGGGTGCAGTCCTTTGTCAAGGAGCCTAGCCTGCTGAGCGGCTACGCGGAGAAGATTCCCTATTATGAACAGATCCTTCCCTACCGCGACATGATCATCGCCAAGGCGGGCGAGCTGGTCGGCAGCGTCTCCGGCCTGCTGATCAACTCGCTCTCCTCCATCACCAAGATGACCGTGAACGCCTTGTTCAACGCGGTGATCATGCTCTACGTGATGTTCTACTTCCTGACCGAGGGCAGCGCACTGCTCAGAAAGATTCTGTACTATCTCCCGCTTGACCATGAGGCCGAGCAGAAGCTGCTCCTCCGCTTCACCTCGGTGGCCGGAGCGACGATGAAATCAACGCTGATTATCGGCATCCTTCAAGGCGGGCTGTGCGGGCTGGCTTTTCTTTTCGCCGGGATACAGGGCGCGGCGTTCTGGGGCACGGTGATGGCGGTGCTGTCCATCATTCCAGCGGTCGGGACAGCCTTGGTCTGGGCACCGGCGATGGTTGTTCTTGGCGTGAAAGGGGACTTTGCCGGGGTGATCATTCTGGCAGTCGTCTGCGGCGCAGTGGCAGGCAACTTGGACAACCTGCTCCGGCCCCGCTTGGTGGGCAAGGACACCGAGATGCACGACCTCTTCGTGCTCTTCGGCACCCTTGGCGGCATTGCCCTGTTCGGCGTGCTCGGCATCATCATCGGCCCGATCATCGCCGCCCTGTTCATCACGGTCTGGGAGATTTACGGCGATGCGTTCCGCGACTACCTGCCGGAGGTGGGGGAATTGGGACGGCGCAGTTCAGCGGATGAGGAGCAGCACAGTCAGCCCCAGCGCGGCGCAGTATCCGGCGAAGAGATGCAGGGAATGCCTGCTCAGGTAGCTGATCAGCCAGCGGATGGCGATGTAGCCGGAGATCATCGCGGTGAGGAAGCCGACCAGCAGCGGCGGCAGGAAGGCACTGACATTGTGCAGGCCGAGGAGGTCCTTGCCCGCCAGCACCCCGGCCCCGACCATCACCGGCACTGACATCAGGAAGGAGAAGCGGGCGGCAGCAGGCCGGTCGAGATGCCGGGTCATGCCGCCTGCCAAGGTCGCGCCGGAGCGGGACAAACCAGGCAGCAGTGCCAATGCTTGGGAAAAGCCGATCCAGAGGCTGTCCTTCCAGTCAATGTCCTGCATGGAGCGTCGTCGTCGGCCTGCCAGCTCGGCAATGACCAGCAGAACAGCAGTGCAGAGCAGGAACACGCCGGTTATTTTCGGGCTGGCAAAGGCCTGCTCCACCAAGTCTTTGCAGAGCAGGCCAATGACCACCGCAGGCAAGGTGGCGAGAATCAGCAGCCAGCCCATGCGGGCATCTGCCTCGGCAAAGGGCTGCCGCCGGGCTATGCCCCGGAAGAACGACGAGGTGATGGCGGCCAGATCGTGGCGGTAGTAGACCAGCACCGCCACCAGCGTGCCCATCTGCACCAGCACATCAAAGATAAATGCCTGCTCTTTTGGGAAATGCCAGCCGAGCAGACGCGGGGCCAGCACTAAATGGCCGGAGCTGGACACAGGGATGAACTCGGTCAGGCCTTGGACAAGGCCAAGGACAAAGGCTTGCAGCAACGTCATGGCGGCTCCTGTAAAGGGGATTAGAAAAGCGAGTCGGAGCCAGTCTATGGAGATTTCGGCAAACGGTCAAGTGCTGAATGGCCGGGCCGGGCTTGACGATGGCTCAGCGATGTGCGAAAATCCCCCATGCCCGACACCCTCGCTCATTTCGGCATTCAGATCATCGCCAGCAAAGCCCTGTTTCGGGAAGCGGATGCCCGCTGGATCGGCATCGGCTGCCTGCTGCCTGATCTGCCGTGGATCCTCCAGCGGGCCGCGCTGGCCTTGGGCTGGGCCAATCCGGTCGGCCTGCGCCTGTACGCGGTCATTCAGTCCAGCCTTTTCTTCAGCCTGCTGCTGGCTGCCGCCCTCAGCCTGCAAGCCGCGCAAAGCCGCCGTGTCTTCTTGCTGCTGACATGGAACTGCCTGCTCCACCTGCTGCTTGATCCTCTGGAAATCAAATGGGGCAACGGCAGCCTGCTGGCCGCGCCGTTCTCTTGGCAGCTGACCAGCTTCGCGCTGTTCTGGCCGGAAGACATGCCGCCCCGTCTGCTCGCCCTGCTCGGCCTGCTGCTCTTTCCTGCCGCAGCTTGGCTGGATATCCGGCGGCGGGAACTCTGTTTCATCCGCAACAAACAGCGGCAGGCTGCGGGCCTGCTGCTTCTGCTGCTGTATATCCTTCTGCCCTTCGGCCTGTTCAGCGGCCCGCTGAAAAAGGACAACCACTTTGCCGCCACCCTGCTGGCCGAGAACCGCAGCAGCAGCTGGATTGACTTTGACCGCTGGCCGTATCAGGCCGGAAGTCAGAGCATTCTTGCCTATTCCGGCGAGACGCTGCGGCTGGCTGTTCCCTTCGACAGTCTGCCTGCGCAGGACGGCACACTCTCCGGGCGGGGCCGTTTTCTCAGCCACAGCGAGGTGCTGCTGGCCGAATGGCATCTCCACCGCAGCGGACGCGACCTGCGCTCCTTGGCTGGACTTTTTTTGCTCATCGCAGTCTGGTCAGTTGCTATCCGCGAAAAACGTATTACTATACGCAGGCCCTGCTGAAAGGGCCGCTCATCCTGCACTCTTCCAACACCACGCCGCCATGACTCACTTGCTCAGAACCGCTGTCCTGCTCTGCTTTGTCAGCCTTCCCGTCCTTGCCGCAGCCGCGCCGCCGGAGCCTGCTGCCAAAGCATCGAAAAATCAGCCGCCCGCCGCGCAGGCCAAACCTGCGGCGGTGAAAAAAACGAAAGCCCAAGCCCAGCCGGTGACAGTTGTGCTGCCGGAATCAGCTCTCTTTCAAACCCTGAGCAGCCTGCTTCCCCTGCCGCTGGAGCACAGTGCCAGCCAGCAGCTCCAAGGCAGCGTCACGGTTGACTCCATCAGCAGGCTGTCTGTGGACAATGGGCGGATCATCGTCAGCGGCCAGCTGTCAGGCCGTAATATGAGCATGAACGCCGATGTCGGCGGACAAAGCATCCAAGTCCGGCTGGGCAGCCTCACGCTGCCGGTCACCTGCGAGACTGCGCTGCGCTTTGATCCAGCCAAGCAATTGCTGCTGCTCACGCCACGCTTTCAGCGGTCGGCCCACGGCAACGGCGATGCCGACGAGCCGCTGCTGGCCCTGCTCAACAGCCTGAGCAAGCAGTATGAGGTGCCGCTGCGCAACTTCATGCCGATTAGCGGAGAGATCGGCTCCGCCAAAGTGCTTCTGCGCATGGAGCCGATCGACATCCGGGCTGAGGACGGCGCGGTGACTCTGCGGCTGCGGCCTGTGGCCGGAAAACAGCCTTGAGCCTGCCGCTCATTTCTTTTTAAATTTTTCAGGAGAACGTCTATGGCTGACAACTGCATTTTCTGCAAAATCATCCGGGGAGAAATCCCTGCGGCCAAGCTCTACGAGGACGAGGAGCTGCTGGCCTTCCGGGACATCAATCCTGCTGCGCCGGTGCATTTTCTTGTCATTCCCAAGAAGCACATCAGCGGGCCTGCCGCTGTGGCCGCTGAAGACGAGCGGCTGATCGGCAAGATGCTGCGCATCGGCAGCGAGACTGCGAAAAAGGAAGGCCTTGAGGACTTCCGGGTGGTCTTCAACAACGGGGCGCAGGCCGGGCAGACGGTCTTCCACATCCACATGCACATTCTCGGCGGACGCGATCTGAACTGGCCGCCGGGCTGACAAGCCTCTCCTCCCGCAGGGGCAGTTCGAGAACTACTCCTGCGCACATCATCTGCGGCCTATACAAGAAGTCTGCTGTTGACAGGTGCCGCCGTATGGCCTACGATAGGCCGCTGTCATCTTCAGCAAGTCATCTCAGCCTGTTGAGCAAAAAGAAGGCCGGAGCGGTAGCTGCGCTCAATGGAGCTGATTTCCTTCTGCAAACGTGCCGCGTTATGTCATCTGCGCCGCTTCTCCTTCTGCTCTGCTTCGCACCGCTGGCCTTCGGAACCACGGAAACGTGGTCTGTCGCGGCAGCGGAGACGCTGGCTGCTGTGGCTGTTCTGCTCCACTTCCGCCCCTGCGCCGCAAGGAGGACAGCTTTTCAGTCCGTCCCCGGCCTGCTGCCGCTGCTCCTTCTGCTGCTCTGGCTGCTCGCTCAATGCCTGCCCCTGCCGCCCGCGCTGATGCAGGCCCTATCGCCTCAGACAGCGGCAGTCTGGCAGCCGGTGCTTGATCTGCTGCCGCCGGACACGTGGATCCCCCTGAGCCTCAACCCGCAGGCTGCCTTGCGCGAAGGGCTGCGCCTTGGTAGCTATGTTCTTGTGTACATCCTTGCCGCGCAGCTGCTCTGCTCTGGCAGAAGGCTGTCTCTCTTCCTCAGCAGCATCGCCGGGCTGACGCTGTGCATAGCCATCGTCACAATGCTCCAGCGGGCTGCCGCGCCTGAAAGCCTGTTCTGGCTCAGACCGGTGCGCAGCGGGTTTGGCTCCTTCGGCCCGTGGGTCTACAGAAACCATTACGCCGGTTTCATGGTCATGACCTGCCCGCTGCTGCTGGCCGCCTGCCTGCTCAATCTGCCTGAAAGAGACGGCGAGGAGGAGACGCTGCGGCAGCGGCTGCTGCGCCTCTGCTCCGGCAGCGGCCTACATCTGCTTTTCGGCTTCGGGGCAATGGCAGCTGTCGCTTCAGTCTTTCTGAGCCAGTCGCGGGGCGGCATCCTCAGTCTGACGGTCGCTCTGCTGGTCTTTGTTCTGCTCTTGGCGTGGAGGATGCGAGAGAGGTGGTTGATCCTGCCCCTACTGGCTGTGCTGCTGGCCGGGGCATGGTTCAACTGGGACAGCCTGCTGCTGCGGTTTCAATATGCTGTGGATCCAAACGGCGGCCTGCGCGACGACCGCCTGCTGATCTGGCGCGACACGTTCAGGATCATCGCCGACTTCCCTCTGACCGGCGCCGGCGTTGGCAGCTTCGCGGATGTCTTTCCCAGCTACAAGACCTTGGCCGACGACCTGTTTTACGATCATGCCCACAACGACTTCCTTGAGCTGCTGGCCGAGGGCGGCGCAATCGGCTTCCTGCTGGCCGCCTGGTTCGCCTGGACTGTGCTGCGCAGCGGCTGGCGGCAGATATTCAGCCGTCATGACCGGCTGGCTGTGCTGACCGCCATCAGCGCGTTCAGCGGCCTTGCCGGACTGCTCTTCTTCAGCCTGACTGACTTCAACCTGCACAACTGGGCGAACGGGCTGCACTGCTTCTTCCTCTGCGCCCTGCTGGCCGCTGCCGGACGCGCCCGGCAGCATCACCGCCGCCCGGCTGAGACAGCGGCGCAGTCTCCTGCCGCAGGCGGGCTGGTCTTTCTTGGCGCGGCAGTCCTGCTGCTGGCTGTGCTGCGGCTGCACGGCGGCGCGCTCACAGCGGCAGCCGCCTACAGCTGGGCCAAAAGCGCGGCAGAGGAGCCAGGCCGCAGCGCTGAGGAGAAGAGCAGGCGGATAGAGGAGCTGCTGGAGGAGGCGCGGCGCGGTGATCCGTGGAACGGACTGTACCCCTATCTGCTGGGCAGGATCAGAATGCGGCAGCGCCGGCCTGAGCTGGCGCTGCCGCTGCACGTGGAAGCGGCCCGGCGGCAGCCGCTGGAGGAGAAATATCTGCGGGCTGCGGCGCGGGCCAGACAGGCGAGGCAATGACAGCGGCAGCCGCGCTTCAGGCGGTCAGCCAGTCGCGCCTGTCGAGCAGCCTGCCTTGGGTGGAGACCACCACATGCCGCACAGGGACCGTGCACTTGGCCTGGTCATAGGCGTGACGGACGAGCTGGATCATGGAGCCGCAGCAGGGCACCTCCATGATCAGGATGGTCACGCTCCGCAGTTTCCGGGTCTTGAACAGCTCGGTGAAGCGGTCAACGTAGAGCTGCTGGTCGTCGAACTTGGGGCAGCCCATCATCACCTTGCGGCCCGGCAGGAAGTCGCTGTGCAGACTGGCGCAGGCCACAGCCGTGCAGTCAGCGGCGATGAGCAGGTCGCAGTCTTCCAGAAACGGCGCGGACGGCGGCACCAGCCTGATCTGCACCGGCCAGTGGCTGAGCGTGCTGCCCTGCTGCGCGGAAGGCGTGTTGGCCGCCGCATCGCAGGGCTGCTGCATCTTCAGCTGGGCGGACGGGCAGTGCCCATGCGACTGCTTGCCTTCTGCGGCCAGAAAGGCATCCACCGCCGCCTGATCAAAGTCCTCGGCCTCGCGCTCAATGATCTTCAGCGCGCCGAGTGGGCAATGGCCCAGACAAGCCCCAAGCCCGTCGCAGAGCTTGTCCGCCACCAGTTTGGCCTTGCCGTCGATAATCCGCAGCGAGCCTTCCGCGCAGTTGGGCACGCACTCGCCGCAGCCAGTGCAGAGCGCCTCGTCAATCTCGATAATCTTCCGTGTTGGGTTCATAGCAGTCCTTGTGCGTGAGTAAACTTCTGCAAGTAGATTGTGCTCCGCATGAGCTTGCTCCTGCGTGCTCCGCATCAGCAGGCTCATGCGGAGCGCCAGGGGCTGCTGATGCAGTGGGCATCAGCCTGCTCATGCAGAGTGCATCAGCAGACTCATGCTGAGTGCATCAGCAGACTCATGCTGAGTGCGTCAGCCTGCTGATGCGCAGGGCATGAGCCTGCCGGGACAAAGCGCATCAGCACGCTCATGCGCTGAATGCGGCCCTCTTGCCCGTATGCAAGAGGGCGAGCCGTTGCTTTTTTGTTCAGCATGAGGCGGGCGGGTCGCATTCCTTGCTGATCCAGCCCAAATAGCCGGGCAGGCCGTCTGTGATGGGCAGCTGAATGATCTCCGGCAGCTCATAGGCGTGCCAAGAGCGGACGCAGTCCTCCACCTTGTTGTACAGGGAGCGTTTCGTCTTGATCAGCATCAGCTTTTCCGATGCGCAGCAGATCTTGCCCTGCCAGCGGTACCAGCTCTGAATGGGCATGACCTGCACGCAGGCGGCCAGCCGCTTGTCCAGCAGGGCCTCAATGATATGGGTGCCGTTTTCGTCGTCAGAGAAGCTGGTGATGACGATGCAGTATTCCTCTTGCATGACTGGATTCCCCCCGCGCGGTTGTGGTTGAGAAGACCGCCCGGTCATCCGGGAGGCCTTCGGGCGACAGTCCAACAGACCATCGGGTGATGGTCTCATAATTGATCAGCGGACCAGCTTCTGCAAGGCCGCCCGCGCCTGCTTCGCGCCGGCCTGCGTCAGCATCAGGCTGATCATCTTGTCCAGCTGCTGCTGGGAGAGCGGCTTTTCCTGATGCTCCTCGGCCATGTTGACGATCAGATCCGCATCGTAGAGGACCTTGAAGTTGACCGTCTCGGTCTCACGCGGGCTGTGGTGGTGGCCGATGATGTCGCAGACCTCGTCAATCAGCTCCGGCTGGGCCTTGAGCGCGGTCAGCAGCTCCCGCGCCACCGGCGGCCCCTCGCTGTGCTGATAGCGGGGCAGCGAGGACTTGAACTTGCGCTCCGCCTCCTTGATGCCGATGTCGTGCAGGCAGCCGCAGGCAATGATCACCAGCAGGTCTCCGCCCGGCTCCTGCCTGCCGATGATCTCCGCCTGCTCGGCAACGGCCTCAGCGTGACGGATGCGGCGGCTGTCGCTGCCAAAGTAGCTGCGCATGGACGCGGCGACCTTGTTCTTGAACAGGCCGCCCTTGGCTATGGCCAGCTCCGGCGGCAGCGAGCCGAGGCACTGCTCGGCGTAGGGGCAGTAGGAGGCGCAGCCGAAATCCATCTTCGGATTGAGCAGCTTGCGGCCGCAGCTGCGGCAGGTGCGCTGGCTGTCGTCCTTGAAGAACTCCACCGCCTGCCCGCAGTGCGGGCACTTGCTCTCAAAGACCGCCTCGCCGCTCCAGTAGCGGCTGTCCTGTCCTGGGCATTGCATGATGATCCTCCCTCGGTTCCTGTTGATGTCAAGCTGATGTCAGCAGCGCCACCGCATGGCTGCTGATGCCCTCGCCGCGTCCGGCGTAGCCCATGCCCTCGGTGGTGGTGGCCTTGATGTTGACCGCCTCAGTCCCGCAGACAGCGCAAAGCCGGGCCTGCATCGCCGCCATGTGCGGGGCCAGCTTGGGCCGCTGGCAGATCACGGTGATGTCCGCGTTCAGCAGGCGCATTCCCTTTGCCCTGACCAAAGCCATCACCCGCGCCAGCAGCTGGCAGCTGTCCGCGCCCCGGTGCTGCTCGTCGCTGTCCGGGAAGTGGCGGCCTATGTCGCCCTCGCCCAGCGCGCCGAGCAGCGCGTCCATCAAGGCGTGCACCAGCACATCCGCGTCAGAATGGCCGTCCAAGCCAAGGTGATAGGGAATCTCCTGCCCGCCAAGAATGAGCCTGCGCCCCTCAACCAGGCGGTGCGCGTCAAAGCCGTGGCCGATCCGCATGATGCTGTCCTCCTCCTGCCGGAGCAGAGCGGCGGCAAGGGCCAAGTCCTCCGGCTGGGTGATTTTCAAGTTGCGCGCGCTGCCCATGACCACGCTGACCGGAATGCCTGCGTGCTCCAGCAGTGAAGCCTCGTCCGTGCCGGCAAAGCTGTCTGCCTCAGCCTGGCGACAGGCCTGCTCCAGCAGAACGCGGTCTGCGCCCTGCGGGGTCTGCGCCTGCCAGAGCCGCTCGCGGTCAACAGTGCGGAGCACAATGCCGCCCGCAGCCTCTTTCAGGGTGTCCTTGACCGGCACAGCGGCGATCACCGCGCCGTGCTCGGCAATGCCAGCTATGCAGCGGTCAATGAGCGCAGCTGTGACTAAAGGCCGGGCACCGTCATGAACCAAGACCTGGCCAATGTCCGCAGGCAGGGCGGCGAGGCCGTTGCGCACGGACTGCTGGCGGGTCGCGCCGCCTGCGGCAAAGCCGAGCTTGTCCTGCTGGGCAGGAGAAAGAAAAGGAAGGATCAGAGCCGCCCCGGACTGGAGCTGCTCCGGCGGCAGCACGGCGATGACCGCGTCCACCTTAGGATGATCAAGAAAGACCCGCAACGTGCGGGCCAGCACCGGCATTCCGGCCAGCTCAAGGAACTGCTTGGGCAATGCCATGCCCATCCTGCTGCCGGAGCCTGCGGCGGGGATGATCACGCCGACGCTGGTCTTTGTCATGAGAAAATGAAAAATTGGGGCGGACTGTAAGCCGAATTCTGTTCCTGCGATGCCGCCGCAGGCCATGATCATTTGACTTGGCCGCCGGTCGCCCGGCGGCTCGTGCAACCTACCCGGAAACATCGGACGGGCAGTCCTCAGGCGTTTCCCTATTTGGTCTTGCACCCGGCGGGGTTTTCCTTGCCCTGCAATGTCGCCACGCAGGCGGTGAGCTCTTGCCTCGCCATTTCAACCTTGCCTGTGAACGGTCGCCCGTTCCATCGGCGGTGTTTTTTCTGTGGCACTGTCCCCCGGTCGCCCGGAGTTCCTGTTAGGAACCGCCGCGCCCTGCGGTGTTCGGACTTTCCTCCCCGGCCCGGAAGCCGGAGCGATCATGCGTCCGCCCCAAAACTTGTGTTAGTTTTTTTTATTGCTTATGTAGAAATGCTGAAATATAGGACAACTCAGCGTCAACTATTTCTTTTAACATAGGAATCTCAATTGTTGGTGTAAAAAGTTTTCTCTGTCGGATATCTAGAACTGACATAGTATATTCACGTTGCAGTGAAGTTTGCATCAGTCCAAGTATTATGTCAGCTTTGTTCTTAGATAGCTGCTCGGATTTAAAATATAATTTAACTAAACATCTCTTCTCCCCTATTGCTAGGCCAAGCTCTGGGTTAACACGAATAGCAACATTTTCCTTCCCGTATTTTGCATGTATCGGCTCAAAGTACTCAATTTCTTTCCTCCCTATCCATTTACAATAATTATCCACTAGCACTGAATAGTTACCCTCTTTTTTTCTATCTGTTAACTGGCTAGTAAAACTGAGAAGATACTCTTTCCCTATTTTCCTTCTATGATACTCTTCTATCCTCTCTCTTAACGGTTTGTAAAAATCTTTTGCAGGATGATATTTTTCATCTTTCAAGGCAGCTCTAGCTTTTGTACTCCTGCTGATTCCCGACGCAACTACAATATCAACAAACGTTGTCAGAGAAATCTCTTTCACGGAACCATCCTCCTTAAATTAAGGGAAATACCATTTCATCTTCCTGTTCCATCAATTCCTTGGTTGGCGAGGTGATCCGCCCTTTTGTTCTGCTCGCGCGGCACATGGGCGACTGACCAGCCCTCCAAGCGGGCAAGCAGCTGCCGCACCTCCTCGAAGAGCGGCTTCAGCGTCTCGTGCTTGACCTTGTAGCGGCCTTGCAGCTGGCGGACGATCAGCTCGGAGTCAAGGCGGATGTCAAGACGGGCGCAGCCCAGCTCCAAGGCGGTCTGAAGGCCGAGGAGCAGGGCGCGGTATTCCGCCGCGTTGTTGGTGCAATGGCCGAGATGCAGCGAGCGGGCCGCCAGCTCGCGGCCCTCCGCGTCAAAGAGTGCCGCGCCCGCGCCCGCCGGGCCGGGATTGCCCCGCGACGCGCCGTCGGTGAAGAGCGTCCAGCTCATCATTCGTCGTTGAGCAGATCGTCCTCGCTTTCCTCGTCCTCCGCCTCCTCGTAGAGGTCATGGTCATCGTCAGGGCGGGGCCGCACTGGTTGCACCGGCGGCTCATTTTCGTCGGCGATGTAGAACAGAATGCGCTGGCAGGCCGGGCAAGAGCAGATTTCGCCGCCTTTGCGCACCTGATTGAACAGCTGCGGCGGCACAGTCATGAAGCAGCCTTGGCAGACCCCGGCGGAAACCCTGACCACGGCCAAGCCCTTGCGCTTTGCCAGCAGCTTCTCGTAGCGTCTTCTCTGGGCTTCGGGCAGCTCCAGCGCAAGCTGGTCGCGGCGGGCGAGCACTTCGGCTCGGCGGGCCTCAATCTGCCGCACCGCCTCCGCCGCCTTGGCCGCCTCTTCAGCCAGCAGCTTCCGCTCGCCCTTGCAGATGTTCTCCAGCTCCGCCGCCTTCTTCAGCTCGGCTTCGGCATCCTCCATCACTTGAAGCAGCTGATCCTCTGTGTCCTTGATCTGCCTCTTCGCGTCCTCAATCTCTTTGAGCAGGGCCTGATGCTCGCGGCTGGTCTGCACCTGCATCATCCTTACCTGCCGCTCTTTGATCCGCTCCGCCGCTTCTTCTCCTGCGGCCTTGATCGTCTCGCGGCTCTGCTCCAGCTCCACAGCCTTGGCGCGGCAGCGTCCGGCCTGCGCCTCGCGCTCGCTGACCGCCTTTTCCCGGTCAGCCTGCGCCTGCCGAACACCCTCCGTCTCCCGGCCCAGCCCGGCCAGCTCGCTGTCCAGCTCCTGCAAGGCGATCAGCCTGCTGATTTCTTCGCTCAAGATGCTCTCTCCTTTCTTTGCATATGGTCGTCGTTATTCTTTGAGAAAATTCTGCGGCACCAGCCGGAGCGGACTTTCTTGAGCGGCGAGATGAATCCGCACATTCAATCCCGCCTGCCGCGTCCGTTCAGCCAGCTGCTGCCGCAGGCGGCTCATGGATGGATTCTCCGTGGCGAAATGACCGCCGTCCAAGAGCCACAGCCCGGCTTCCTCAGCCCAGCGGGCGGTATGATGTTTGACTTCCGCTGTGATGAACACATCCGCGCCTACGGCCAGTGCTGTTTCAGCCAGATCAGCGCAGGAGCCGCCGCAGACGGCGGCTCTTGCCACCGCCTCCGGGCGCGGCCCAGCCTCCAGCAGCCAAGGCAGGGGCAGTGCCGCCCGCAGCTTGGCGAGAAAGTCCTCAGCGGAGAGCGGCTCCGGCAGACTACCGATCCTCCCAGTGCCGCAGCAGGGATCGGCTTTGTCTGCCGCCAGCGGCGCAGTTGCCATCAAGCCCAAGGCATCGGCCAGAGTGTCGCTGACTCCGCCCGGCGCAGCGTCAAAATTGGTGTGGCAGCTGATGACGCTGATTCCCGCCCGCAGCGCGGCAGCAAGGAAAGCACTGCCAGGCTGGTCGGTGCGCAGGCATTTCAAGGGGTGAAAGATAGCCGGATGGTGCGTGATGATCAGGTCGGCGGCAAGCACCTTCGCCTCAGTGATCAGCGCCAGCGTGGGGTCAAGACCCAGCAGCACGGCGTTGACGTTGCTGTGCGGGCTGCCGACAAGCAGGCCGACATTGTCCCAGCCCGCCGCCAAGGCAGATGGAGCTGAGTCCTCAAGTATGTCAAGAAACTGCTGAACGTTTGCCACGGAATGAAAAAGAGGCGCATCCAGAGCCGGATGCGCCTCTTCAGGGGTTATGACTTCTGCGCCGCTGCCTGAAAACAGATTCTATACCAGCAAGAATTCCAAAAACAGATGTTTGGATTCAAAAGACCGCCGCGCCGTGGATGAATTCATCAAGGCAGGAGACTGTCCTGCCGCCAGATTGGTGGGCCTACCTGGACTCGAACCAGGGACAGACCGGTTATGAGCCGGTGGCTCTAGCCAACTGAGCTATAGGCCCTCACGCAACGCAAAACACACCGCATATATTACCAGCCAAGCCGCGCAGGTCAATCAAAAAACGGCAGAACTCGGTTTTTCAGCAGGGCGGCCGTCCAGACCAGCGCAGCTCTTATCCCCGGCAATATCTTTGCCAAAGACCGCTGCGCCCTGTTTCATGGCGCAGAAGTCGCCGCACATGGTGCAGGTCTCGCTGCACTCCGGCATCCGGCTTTGGCGCAGCTCGCGGGCCAGCTCCGGGAAAAGCAGATGCTGATGCAAATCCGTCCAGCGCATGTCCCGCCGCGCTTTCGCCGCCGCCTTCTCGTTCTTGCGGCGGTCAGGATATTTGGCAATGTCGCCCGCCCGCACAGCCAGCCGGGCGGCGCGGATGCCTTGGCGGACATCCTCCTCATTGGGCAAGGCAAGATGCTCCGCAGGTGTGATGTAGCAGATGAGATCCGCGCCATGGCGGGCGGACTGCGCCGCGCCGATGGCCGCGCTGATGTGATCATAGCCTGCGCCGCTGTCTAAGGGCAGAGGGCCGAGCACATAATAGGGCGCGTTGCCGCTCATTCGCTTTTCGAGCAGGATGTTGGCGGCAATCTCATCCAAAGGCACATGGCCTGGGCCTTCGACCATCATTTGACAGCCCATGTTCCGCCCCAGCTCGGCCAGCTCGCAGTTGATCACCATCTCCGCCACCTGGGCCCGGTCATGGCTGTCGTGAATAGCTCCTGCGCGGATGCCGTTGCCGAGCGAAAGCACGGCATCGTATTTCTTCATCAAGCCGCAGACCCGGTCAAATTGCTCGTAGAGCGGATTCTCCTTGCCTGTGCTGTCCATCCACGCAACCATGAAGGTGCCGCCTTTGGATACCAGCCCGCCGTAGCGGTATCCCTGCTTGCGCAGACGTTCGATTGTCCAGCGGTTGATGCCGCAGTGAATGGCCATGAAGCTGATGCCGTCGGCAAGCTGCCGCTCTATGATCTCGAACAGCTGCTCCGGGTCGAGCTTGCCCGGATTGCGATGGCTCAGCGCAGCTTCCCGAAATGCCTGATACAGCGGCACCGTGCCTGCTGGCAGCCGCGTCGCCGCCAGCACATTGCGGCGGATCGCGTCCAAATCGCCTGCCGCTGACAGCTCCATCAGGGTGTCCGCGCCTTCTTCTTCGGCAATCCGCGCCTTGCGCACTTCAAGGGCGAGGTCGCAGATGTCGGACGAGGTGCCGATGGAGGCGTTGACTTTCGTCCGCAGGCCCATGCCAATGCCGACCGCCTCCTGCTGAGGCCGCTTCGGATGGCTGAGAATGACGATTTCGCCCGCAGCCACGCGGGTTCTGACCAGCTCCGGCGCAAGCCCCTCGTTCTGGGCCACAGTGCTGATCTGCGCAGTGATGATGCCCTCGCGGGCCGCTTCCAATTGGGTTTTCATGCTCAACCTCATTGTTTGCACCCTGCCGGGAACAATGAGGCCCGGCAGAGCATACGCTCTCCGGAACCCTTTGCCATCGCGTTCCAATCCTGTTGAACAAACTTCAGCTCGTCTTCTGGCTTCCCCTCCTGTCCAGCGGCCTTCCCGTCTGCAAAGAGACAGTGGCCGCAACGCGCTGAACAGGCGTTTCCGGGGTCACAGCATCGGGAATGCCACGGAATCGCACCGTGTTCCGTTCACTGAAGTGTCATTTGCAATGTGATGAACCTCCGAGCCTCCAAGCATTGTTTCTGATCAGCCTGCTGTTTACAACGCGCATCCCCCAAAGTCAACAGAGAAATCCCCTCAAAGCAGCCAGCCGTTCATGTGTGCATCAGGGCCAAGCTTCCGCTCCATGCCAGCATGAAGGAAAAGTCAATGCTAGCATGGAGAGGTGCTCCATGCTACGTTCGAGGGTGGCTCCATGCTGGCATGGAGCATGTCTCCATGCTAGCATTGAAATTCACTCCATGCTAGCATCGAGAATTTCTCCATGCTAGCATCGAAATTCACTCCATGCTGGCATCGAGAATTTCTCCATGCCAGCATCGAAAAAATCTACAACACAGCATGGAGCGGAAGCCGCCTGCCGCGCTGCGGAATGTTCTCTGCTGACGTGATTGAACACCAGCATCTCTCTGAAGACTTCTTCTCTTCAGACTTTTTTGCCAGCCAGCCGCGCTTCCTGCCCAGCAGCTTGACTTTTCGCCCATATCAGGTAATATCCAGCACTCTTCCAACTCATCGCGCACCGTCAAGGGCCTGTCAATACAAACACCGGACTGCCATGCTGAAGATCAACGAGCACTACCTGAAGCTTCAGGCTTCGTACCTTTTTGCAGATATCGCCCGCCGTGTGGCCGCCTTCCAGCAAGCCCACCCAGATAAGAATATCATCCGCCTCGGTATTGGCGACGTGACCAGGGCCTTGCCAGCTGCCTGCATCGCCGCGTTTCACAAGGCTGTGGATGAGATGGCGGCGGACAGCAGCTTCCGGGGCTACGGCCCGGAGCAGGGCTACGCCTTCTTGCGCGAGGCCATCGCCAAGCACGACTTCCAAGCTCGCGGCGCGGAGATCAGCGCGGACGAGATATTCATCTCTGACGGGGCGAAATGCGACACCGGCAACATTCAAGAGCTGTTCAGCACCGATGCGCGGGTGGCTCTTCCTGACCCGGTCTATCCGGTCTATCTTGACACCAATGTCATGGCCGGACGCACCGGCGCGTTTGCTGACGGCCGCTATCAGGGCTTGGTGTATTTGGATTCCACAGCGGAAAACAACTACGTGCCTGCCCTGCCGAAAGAGCCGGTGGATTTGATCTATCTCTGCTTCCCCAACAATCCTACCGGCGCAACGGTCAGCAAGGACGAGCTGAAGCAGTGGGTGGACTACGCCAAGGCGAACAAGGCCCTCATCCTCTTTGACGCGGCCTACGAGTCCTTCATCCGCGACGAGTCCCTGCCGCACTCCATCTACGAGATTGAAGGGGCGCGGGAAGTGGCCATCGAGTTCCGCTCCTTCTCGAAAAGCGCAGGCTTCACCGGCACCCGCTGCGCGTACACGGTGGTGCCGAAGGAATGCGCCGCCTATGACAGCAAGGGCGGCAGGCAGCTTATTCATCCGCTCTGGAACCGCCGCCACTCCACCAAGTTCAACGGCGTGTCCTATCCGGTGCAGCGGGCTGCCGAGGCGGTGTACTCAGAGGAAGGCAAGGCCCAGTGCAAAGCCTTGATCAGCGGCTATCTGGAGAATGCCGACCTGATCGCGGCAGCCATGAAGGAGCTGGGCTATGAGTATGTCGGAGCTGCCAACGCGCCCTATGTCTGGATCCGCTGCGGCAAGGACTCGTGGGAATTCTTTGACCTGCTGCTGAACAAGGCGGGAGTGGTCTGCACGCCAGGCGCAGGCTTCGGCAAATGCGGACAGGGTTACATCCGGCTCTCCGCCTTCAACTCCCGCGAGAACGTGGCCCAAGCCTTGGAGCGGATCAAAGCGGCCTTGCGCTAAGCCTGCCGCTGCGAGCAATGAGCCTCCATGAAACCTGACTTTCTCACATACGTTCACGACCACGTCGTGCTGGGCGACGGCGCGCTTGGCTCCTACCTCTTTGAGCAGGGGGTGGAGCGGGGCCGCAACCTTGACCTGCTCAACGCCCAGGCCCCGGAGCTGGTGCTGGCCGCGCATGAGGAGTACATCCGGGCGGGCAGCCAGCTGATCGAGACCAACACCTTTGGCGCGAACCGCTTCAAGCTGCGCAAGGCCGGAGCCGGAGAACGGGTCAGGGAGATATGCCGGCTCGGCGCGGAAATCGCAGGCAAGGCTGCCGGGCAGCGGGTCTATGTGGCTGGCTCAGTGGGGCCGACAGGCTTTGCCTTTCCTTTGCATGAGGATGAGGTCACAGCAGAGGACATCCGCGCCGCCTTCTTCGAGCAGGCATTGGGTTTGGCTGAAGGCGGAGCTGACCTGCTGATCTTGGAGACCTTCTCCAGCCTTGAGGAGATACTCTTAGCGATAGCCGCAGCCCGTGCAGCCGCACCGCAGCTGCCTGTGGTCAGCCAGCTCATCTTCCCTGCCAAAGGGCTGACTGTGCTGGGCGAGGACGCGCTGCTCTGCGGCAGACGGATGCGGGACGCAGGCGCAGCCTTGGTCGGCACCAACTGCGGACGCGGCATGGATGCGGCAGTGCAGGCCATAGCCCGCATGTCGCCCTTGGCTGGCGAGGGCACGCCGCTGTCCGTCTTTCCCAATGCGGGGATGCCGGAGCTGCTCGACGGGCGGATGCTCTATCCGGCCCAGCCTGCCTACATGGCGCTGCGGGCCAAGGAGCTGCTGCGCAGCGGTGTGCATCTCCTTGGCGGCTGCTGCGGCACCACGCCTGCCCACATCCAGGAGTTCCGCGCCGCCCTGAAGATCAAGCCGGTGCGGGTGCAGGTCTCTGGCGTGGAACGGCGGAGCGAGGAGCCTGCCGCCGCTCCAGCCGCGTTCAAGAACGGCGGCTTCCTTGACTCGCTCCAGCCGGGCCGCCTGCCCATTGTTGTGGAATTAGACCCGCCCGCGCACTTGGATGCGGAGCCTGTCTTGCAGGGTGCGGCGAGGATCGCCGCAGCTGGAGCTGATGCCATCTCGCTGGGAGAGAATCCCTTGGCTGTGCTGCGGGCAGGCAACCTGAGCATGGCTGCGCTGATACGCCAGCGCACCGGCTTGCAGACCATCCTCCATCAGACCGGGCGGGACGTGAACGCCCTTGGCCTCCAGTCGCGGATGATGGACGCGCACCTGCTCGGCATTGAGGCGGTGCTGGCCATCTCCGGCGACTCAGCCGCAGGCACGGATCAGCCTGGAGTGAGCGGGGTCTTTGACCTGCGCTCCTACGGCCTGATCGCCATGCTCGAAGGGCTGAACCGGGGCCAGAGCATGGCCGGGCAGCCTTTGCGCAAGCAGACGAACTTCTCTGTCGGCTGCGCCTTCAGCTACCGTCCCTCAGAGTCCGCGACCCAGCTGCGGCGGCTGGAGAAGAAGGCCGAGCTGGGTGCCCGCTTCGCCATGACCCAGCCGCTGTTCTCTGCGGCAGCGGTGGAGCAGATGCTGGAGCAGACGCACCATATAGACCTGCTTGTCTTCCCCGGCATCTTCCCGCTCATCTCCGCCCGCAACGCCGAGTTCCTGCATAACGAGGTGCCTGGCATCACCGTGCCGCAGGAGCTGCGCAGCCGCTTGGCGCAGTTTGATCAGGTTGCCGACCAGCGCAAGGCGGCCTTGGAATACACAGCTGAGCTGGTCAGCCAGATCGCCCCGTGCATTGACGGCCTGTACCTGATCAGCCCGCTGAACAAATGGGAGATCGCGCTGGACTTTGTCGTTCAAGCCCGCCAGGCCGGATGGACCGGCAGCGGCAGGGCGGCGCGGACTCATCACCCTTCTTCAATCTAATTACGGAGCATCCCATGTCGCGTCATCTCTTCACATCCGAATCAGTGTCTGAAGGCCATCCTGACAAGGTGGCGGATCAGATCTCCGATGCCATCCTTGATGCCATCCTTAGTCAGGACAAATACGCCCGCGTCGGCTGCGAGAGCCTGGTCACCACCGGCCTGGCCATGATCGCCGGGGAGATCACCACCAGCGCCTGGGTGGACATGCCGGAGATCGTCCGCCAGACCATCAAGGAGATAGGCTACAACTCCTCGGAGATGGGCTTTGACTGGCAGTCCTGCGCGGTCATGACCAGCATAGACAAGCAGTCGCCTGACATCGCCCAAGGCGTGAACGAGGGCACTGGCCTTGACTTGGAGCAGGGCGCGGGCGATCAAGGCCTGATGTTCGGTTTCGCCTGCGACGAGACCGATGTGCTCATGCCCATGCCCATCACCTACGCGCACCGCCTGGTCAAGCGGCAGGCCGAAGTGCGCAAAGCCGGTGTGCTGCCCTGGCTGCGGCCCGACGCGAAGAGCCAAGTGACAGTGGAATACCACGGCAAGCAGGCCAAGCGCATCGAGGCGGTGGTGCTCTCCAGCCAGCACAGCCCGGCGGTCTCTTACGCCGACCTGAAGGAAGGCATCATGGAAGAGATCATCAAACCCATCCTGCCTGCCGAGATGCTCGACGCGAACACCAAGTACTTCATCAACCCCACAGGCCGCTTTGTCATCGGCGGGCCGGTGGGAGACTGCGGCGTGACCGGGCGCAAGATCATTGTCGACTCCTACGGCGGACGCGGCTCGCACGGCGGCGGGGCCTTCTCCGGCAAAGACCCGTCCAAGGTGGACCGCTCCTCATCCTACATGGGCCGCTATGTGGCCAAGAACATCGTTGCCGCAGGCCTGGCCTCGACCGTGGAAGTGCAGGTGGCCTACGCCATCGGCATCTCGCGGCCCGTGTCCATCAACGTCAACACCTTCGGTACCGGCAAGGTCTCGGAAGAGCGGCTGACCCAGCTGGTGAGCGAGATCTTCGACCTGCGGCCCAAGGCCATCATCCAGCAGCTCGACCTGCTCCGGCCCATCTACAAGCAGACCGCCGCCTACGGTCACTTTGGCCGCGAGCTGCCTGATTTCACCTGGGAGCGGACAGACAAGGCTGAGGCACTGAAGGCTGCGGCAGGGATTTGAGCCTACGTTTTTCCGACCGCTCTGTCATAGCTGTCATACGCCAAGCACCATAGGTATCATACTTCAGGAGTCATATATATGACTCGGCGGGAGTCATAGGTATGACTCGGCG